>NZ_JBHXML010000013.1:2562-133154 GCF_042720345.1 Kitasatospora sp. NPDC058478
CTTTTGTGTGTTGCGGGTCTTGGCGCGATTCGTGTCCGCGCGCAGGCGAACGTGCCGCACCGGATTTGTGGTGGTGGGCGCCCCCCCCGGGCCCCCGGGGGCCCGGGGGGGGGCCACCCGGGCGCGATTGGCCCTGGGCGCGGCATGCGACCGGACCGACGATGGGCGGCATGAGCGACTACCTCGGCCACCAGACCCCCGACGGACAGCAGATCCCCGACGGACACCAGGCCCCCGAGGGCCAACGGACCCCCGACGGACACCGGGCCCCCGGCGCGCTGCGCCCCGAGAGCCGGATCGTCCACCCGCCCCTCGCGGACACCGCCGGCAGCCGTCCGATGGGCGTGCCGCTGCACCAGAGCCACCTCTTCGCCTTCGACACCAGCGACGCGCTCACCCAGGCCTTCAGCGGCCCGGGCGGGGCCTTCTTCTACAACCGCTACGGCAACCCGACCGTCCGCTCGCTGGAGACGGCGGTGGCCGACCTCGAAGGCGGCGCCGGCGCGATCGCCACCGCCTCCGGCATGGGCGCGATCAACACCGTCCTGCTCGCCCTGCTGCGCTCCGGCGACCACGTGATCGCCCAGCGAAGCCTGTACGGCGGCACCTTCGCCGTGCTCGCCGACCTCGCCGAGCGCTGGGGGGTGGAGGTCACCCACGTCGGGGGCGACGACCCGGCCGAGGTCGAGGCGGCGCTGCGGCCCACCACCCGGCTGCTGCACCTGGAGACCATCTCCAACCCCACGACCAGGGTCACCGACCTGCCCGGGCTGATCGGCGTCGCCAAGCGGGCCGGGGTGGTCAGCGTCGTGGACAACACCTTCGCGACGCCGCTGCTCTGCCGGCCGATCGAGTACGGCGCGGACGTCGTCATCCACTCGGCCACCAAGTACCTCGGCGGCCACTCGGACGTCCTGGCCGGCGTCGCCGTTCTCGCGGACGCCGAACTGCACCGCAAGGTCTGGCACTACGCCGTCGAACTCGGCGCCGCCGCCGACCCGTTCGCCGCCTGGCTGACCCTGCGCGGCCTCCAGACCCTCGCCCTGCGGGTCCGCCGGCACTGCGAGACCGCGCTCGACCTGGCCGGCCGCCTCGCCGCCCACCCCGCGGTCGGTGCCGTCCACTACCCGGGCCTGCCCGGGCACCCCGACCACGACCTCGCCCGCCGGCTCCTGCCCGACGGCCACGGCGGCGTCCTGGCCTTCGACCTCGTCGGCGGCCGCGAGGCGGCCCGCACCTTCACCGAGTCCGTCCGCCTGGCCGCCCTCGCCCCCTCCCTCGGCGGCGTGCACACCCTCGTGCTCCACCCGGCCAGCACCTCCCACCGCCAGCTCGACGACGCCGAGTTGGCCGCCGCCGGGATCGGCCCGGGGACGGTGCGGGTGTCGGTGGGCATCGAGCACCCCGAGGACCTGTGGGCGGACATGGAGGGCGCCCTGGCGAAGGTGTGACGGCAGCCCGCCCGGCGCCGACGGGCTGCCGATCGCATTTGCGTGCGCGTGCACCTAAACATAGAGTGCGTGCACACGCACACACTCTGCCCCGGAGAAGTCCGGGGAGACCCGAGGAGAGACCCCCATGGACACCGACGCCGCCCCGATCGTCCTCATCACCGGCACCTCCTCCGGCATCGGCCTCGCCACCGCCGTGGCCGCCGCCCGCGCCGGGTACGGCGTCGTCGCCACCATGCGCGACACCGGACGGGCCGAAGCCCTGCGGCGCGCCGCCGCCGAGGCGGGCGTCGACGGGCGGATCGAGGTCGAGCAGCTGGACGTCACCGACCCGGCCTCCGTCACCTCCTGCCTGGAGACCGTCCTCGCCCGGTACGGCCGGCTCGACGCGGTGGTCAACAACGCGGGCGCCGGCCACGTCGGCACGATCGAGCAGGACGGGACGGCGCCGGTGCGGGCCGCCATGGAGGTGAACTTCTTCGGCGTGGTCGAGGTCACCCGGGCCGCGCTGCCGCACCTGCGGGCCTCCGGCGGCCGGGTCGTCACCGTGACCAGCATCGGCGGCGTGGTCGGACAGCCCTTCAACGAGGCGTACTGCGCCGCCAAGTTCGCCGTCGAGGGCTTCATGGAGTCGCTGGCTCCGGTCGCCGCCACCGTCGGCGTGCACGTCACCGTCGTCGAACCGGGCGCCGTCGCCAGCGAGTTCATCGGCAACCAGGCCATCGACCTGCCCGCGTTGACCGCCGCGGCCGGCCCGTACGCCCCCGCCCTGCAGGCCTACGTCGACCGCACGCTGAAGGCCTTCGCCCAGGCCCAGACCCCGGAGCAGGCGGCCGCCCCGATCGTCGCGGCCCTCACCGCCGAGCGGCCGCCGCTGCGGGTGCAGACCTCCGAGGCGGCCCGTGCCTTCGCCGGCACCAAGCTGGCCGACCTGGACGGCTCGGTGGTGCGGCGGATGACGGGCGGCTGGGTGGCCTGAGGGATCCGACCCGGGGTCTGACGCGTCTGACAGGTCCGACCGGCTTGACGGGCTTGACGGGCCCGATGGTCCCGCTCGGGGCGGCTCGGGGCTGCTCAGGGCGGTACGGGGCTGCTCGGGACGGTACAGGGCCAGCGGCCGGGGTGGGAACGGAATGATCGCCGGTCATACTTGGGCGGCGGCGCCCGACACCGGACGCCGCGGGCCGTGCCGGCACCGCCCGGCGCAGCCCGCCCGCCAGCCGTCCCGCCCAGACCGGAGGAACCGATGAGCAGCCACCTGCCGACCCACCGCCCGGCGGCCGGGGCCCCGGCAGTGCCGTGGAACCGGCAGCGGCTGCGCAGCAACAACGAATGGCTGCTGCTCGAACTGCTGCGCACCGGCGGCGGCTCCTCGCGCGCCCAACTCGCCCGGGACACCGGCCTGTCCAAGCCCACCGTCTCCGCCGCCCTGGCCGCCCTGGAGCAGGCCGGGCTGGTCCGCGAGGCCGGCCGGCTGGCCCCCGAGCGCGGCCGCACCGCGGTGCTGTACGAGGTCGACCCGGCCGCCGGGCACGTGCTCGGCGTGGACATCGGGCGGGCCAGGCTTCGGGTCGCCGTCGCGGACCTCGCCGGGACGGTCGTCGCCCGCCGGGACGTGGCCAACCGGGGCCGCTCGGCGAACGCCGTCGCCGACGCCGTGGTCGCCGCCGCCCACGAGGCCATCGCCGAGGCGGGCCTGGCCGCCGACGACATCGTGCACGCGGTGATCGGCACCCCGGGCGTGTGGGACGAGCAGCGGCGCGGCGTGCGCTACGCCACCAGCCTGCCCGGCTGGGGCCGGCCCGGCCTGTTCGACCGGATCGGGGAGGGCCTGGGGGTGGCCGTCACCGTGGCCAACGACGCCAACCTGGCCGCACTCGGCGAGTACACCCTCGGTGCCGGCCGGGGCAGTCGGATGTTCGCCTACCTGCTGGTCGGCACGGGCCTGGGCGTCGGCGTGGTCAAGGACGGCGAACTGCTGCTCGGTGCGCACGGCGCGCTGGGCGAGATCGGCCTGGTGCCGCTGCCCGCCCGCGCCGGTGAGCCTCCGGCGACCATCGAGCAGGAGGCCGCCGCGGACGCCGTGGTGCGCACCGCCCAGGACCTCGGGCTGGGTGGCGCGCCCACGGCCAAGCAGGTCTTCGAACGGGCCCGGGCCGGTGACCTGGCGGCGGTCCGGGCCGTCGACCGTGAAGCCGGCCAACTCGCCTACGCCGTCGCCGTGTTGTCCGCCGTACTGGATCCGGACCTGGTGGTCCTCGGCGGCGGCATCGGCAACAGCGCGGACCTGCTCCTGGAGCCGCTGGAGCAGGCTCTGCACCGGATCGCCCCGATGCGTCCGACGCTCGCGCCGAGCCTGCTGGGGGAGGAGGCGGTCCTTCTCGGCGCGGTCGCCACCGCCCTGGAGACCGCGCGCCCGGAGGTGTTCGAGCGCCGGACGGCGGGGCTGCCCTAACGGCGGCCCGTGGCCCGGCGAGCGTTCGGCGGTTCGGCGCAGCGTGACGGCGGACCGGAGGGCGGCGACGCTCGGTGGCCGGCAGATCTCGATCTGCCAACGAGTGGGAGATCCGTGCACAGATCGTGTGCGGGCTCTGCTTGAATCGCACACCTCATCCAAACGGAACGGAGCGTTCTCCACCCATGCCTTCACGCATACGCGGGCGTCGGCGCGCCGGCCTGGCCGGCTTCGCCGGACTCGTCCTCACCGTCGGTCTGGCGCTGACCGGTTGCGACCCGTCGGCCGCCGACGGCGGAGCCAAGGCCTCGCCCCCGGTGACCGCCCCGGCGGCCGCCACCACCCAGTCGACCCCGCCGGTCGCACCGCCCGCCGCGCCCCCGGCCAGCACGCCGCCGCCCGCGTCCGACCCCGCGCCGAGCACGCCGGCCGCCCCCGCCCCGGCGGCCCCCAGCACCCACGCGCCGTCGCCCACCCCGAAGGCGCCGCAGCCGAAGACCACCACGGCCCAGCCGCCGACCGCCCCGGAGCCGCAGCACACCGCGGCGGCCGGCGGCGCGGAGTGCGAGCTCCGCTCGAACGCGGGGAACTGCTACGCGGCCGGGCAGTTCTGCCGCAACGCCGATCTCGGCAGGAGCACCCATGACGCCAACGGGGGGATGATCTACTGCCGGATGGTCAGCGGCAAGCCGCACTGGCAGGCCTGAGCGAGGCCGACCGGGTGCGGGGGGCGAGCCGTCAGTTCCCGCGCCCGGTCGGCTCGTTCCCGCGGCCCGGGGGATCCTGGTCGAGCTGCCCGAGGGTGTCCCAGAACAGGTGCTCGTACGCCTGGAGCACTCGGCCGTGCTCGCGGGCCGCGGCCAGGGTCGGCTCGTCCAGCGGGTCCGGCCCGAGGGCGTCGGCGGCCTGCTGTTCGAGTGCGGTGGCGGGCTGGGCGAAGAAGTCGAAGAACGCGCAGGCCTGGTCGGGGAAGCCGTAGCGGTCGCGCAGGGCCTGCGCGATGGTGGCGCAGTAGCCGCCCCAGGCAGCGAAGTTGGTGACCAGGGCGACGGCTGCGGCGGTGGGCCCGCCGTTCAGCGCGAGCCAGGCGAGGTAGGCCGGGTAGGCCTGGCAGCCGGGCAGCGGTGGCCGGGCGGCGAGTTCGTCCGGGCCGAGGCCGCAGGCGGCGGCGAGGCCGGGCAGGGTGCGCAGCGCGGCGCTCTCGCCCTCGGCGAGGGTGGCGAACCAGGCGCTCACCGGACGGTCGGCGCTGCGGGTGGCGAGCAGCAGCAGGCTGCGCCGGTCGGAGGCGATGATCCGGTGCTGCTGGGCGGCGAGTTCGGCCAGGGTCGAGCGGGGCGCCGTGCCGTCGGCGAGCGCCGTGACGAGTGCAGGGGCGGCGTCGCCGGGCGCCAACTCGGTGCGCAGGTCGCGGATCTGGTCGAGGATCGGGTGGTTCACCGGTGCCTCCGTGGTGCGGTTCGGTCCCGGTGCCATTCCTACCGCCTGGCGGGGCCCGGTTGGCGGCGACAGGCCGGGGCGGTCCGCGGGTTGCTCCCGGCCCCGCGGGTGCGGGGCCGGGAGCGGGCGGCGCGGTAGGTGGCTCAGGACCCGGCGCAGGCGCTGGTCACGTCGCCGGCGGCGTCGGTGATCGCCCCGATGTCGGGCATCTTGCCCTTGGAGACGTTGTCCTGGGCGCTGGAGACGGCCTTGTTCAGCTTGTCGGTGGCCTTGTCGAGCTTGTCCCCGCTGTTGTGGTCGCGGAGCTTCTTGATGTCGTCGCCGACCTTCTTCAGGGCGTCGGCGGTGTGCTTGCGGCGCTCCTGGTCGGTGAGTTGGCCGACGTTGATGGCCGATGAGGCGAGGTCCTGGATGTCGCCGGTGATGCTGACGGCCTGTTTGCCGCAGTCGAGTGCCTGGTCGACGTCCTTGCATGCGCTGAGTAGTGGAGCGGTGGCGAGCAGCGCGAGTGCGGCGGCGGCCAGTCGGTACGGTTTCCTTGTCATGTCTGTATCCCTCCCGCCGGCAACAACGCCTGATCGCCCACTCGTGGTTCCGCCCGATCGGGTGAATCATGGGTGAACCTTTACTGTCGGCCAGGAACGGGAGTTGATGGAACATCAGATTCCGGGCTCGAATTCGCCGAATTCGCCGATGTCACCGACTTCACGTCAGAGGCCCTGCCTCATGACGTGAAGTCGGCTGCGGGTGCTACCGGTTGGCCGGTTCGGACAGGTCGCGCACCAGTCCGGCGAGGGCCGGGGTGTCGACCCCGTGCGCGGCGGCGGCCCGCAGGACGGCGCCGCCGATGGCGTCCAGTTCGATCGGACGGCCGGCCTCCACGTCGCGCTGCATCGAGGACTTCATCGACCCGGGCACCCGGTCGAAGGCGGTGAGCAGTGCCTGTGCGTCCGCCGGGGCGCCCGCCGCGCCGGAGACGGCCGCGATCTCGTCGAGGACGGTGAGCAGTTCGGACCGGTGCTCGGTGCGCACGACGCCGACCTCGCTGCGGTGGCGGGTGGTGAGCAGCGCGAACGGGGCGAGGAAGGAGAGCTTGCTCCAGAGCATCGCGGTCTCGTCCTCGCGCAGCGTGACATCGAGGCCGGCGCGCCGCAGCCGATCGGCCAAGTCCGCTACCGGTCCTGCCAGTTCGAGCACCGCGAAGGGGCTGGTGTGGGCGATCCGCCCGGGCGCGGTGCGAGTGGCCTCGACCCGGATCGTGCCGGCCGCGACCTGCCCGGCGGGGTAACGCTCGCGCAGCGCCGCGACGTGGTCGATTCCGTTGAGCAGCGGTACCACGACGGCGGAGCCGAGGGCCTGCGGCGGCATCCGGTCGAGCGCGTCGGCCAGCGCCGTCGCCTTGACGGTCACGAACGCGGCGTCGACCGGCTCGCGCAGTTCGGTGGAGGCTTCGACCCGGGCGGTGAAATCGCCGAACTGTCCACTGCGGACGTGCAGTCCGTCCCGGTTGAGGACGGCGGCGGTCTCCTCGCCGGCCAGGCAGATCACCCGGTGCCCGGCGCGCGCGAGCAGGCCGCCGATCAGGCCGCCGACGCCGCCAGGTCCGAGGACGGCGATGGTCGAGGGAGTGGTCGCGGGGGTGGTGGTCATGTCGACTCCTGGTGAGGGGGTGAGGGGTGGTGGGCTTCCGAGGAACGGCCCGAGGAACGGCCCGAGGAACGGCCCGAGGAACGGCCCGAGGAACGGCCCGAGGAACGGTCCGAGGAACCGGCCCCGAGGAACCGGCCGGTGGGTGCCACGGCCCGGCGGCCCGGTCATGGCGCCGCCTCGTCCGGGGCGGCGGGGGCAGAGGAGGAGAGGGAGACGAGGCCGAAGGTGAACGGCGGTTCGTGGCGCGGTTTCCGCCCGCCGGCCGGGGTCCAGCGCACGGGGGTGTTTCGGCTGAGGCGCAGCGTGTCGTACCGGACGTTGCCGTGGACGGGGTCGGGGACGGGCAGGCCTTCGGCGCGCAGCGCCTCGACCACCTCGTGGGCCGGCCAGCCGAAGACGTCGATGCCGTGGAGGCCGACCGGGCAGGCGGCCGCACCCTCCACCGGCTCCACCGGGCAGCGCGACAGGAAGACGGCCTGGAGGTGCTCGCCCGGGCCCGAGCAGAGGGTGACGCCGACCCCGGGCAGGGTGAAGTGCAGCGCCCAGTTGGAGCCGCAGACGAAGGTGGGGTGCACACCGCCCGGGAGCGCCTCGCGGTGCGGGGCCAGCAGGCGGCGGACCGTCGCCTCGGTGAGGCCGAAGCGCAGTTCGGGCAGCGGCGCGGGCAGGCGGACGCCGTGGCCGGGCAGCAGGTCGATGGTCACCCGTTCATGATCCCTCGTCGGATGGGCGGCGCGGGGCCCGGGGCGGGTGAGGCTCAGCTCGCGGGCGTACCGCGGCGGTGGCCCGAGCCGCGTCCTGCCGTCGGGCGTCGCGGCCGGTGAGCGGCGGCACCGACTCGCCGGGCGGGAGGCGGGCGGGCCCACCGCCCACCGTTGCCGGGTCAGCCGGCCGTCAGGCCGTTCAGCGCGTCGGTGACCTGACGGGCGAGAGCGGGCGGCAGCGCGGCGTAGCCCGACTGCGTCGCGGCCGGCTGGCCGGCGGCGCTCACCGCGTGGGAGAGCAGGCCTGCCACTGCCCGGGTCGGGTGGTTGCCGAGGTTGTCCGGTGCGTCGGTGCCGCAGAACACTGCGTAGCCGACCTGGACGAGCGGGTACGCGCCGGAGCCGGGGTTCGCGTAGTCGACGTCGACTGTCAGGTCGGTGCCCGTGCCGGTGACCTTGGCGCCGACCAGGGCAGCGGTGGCGGCCTCGGTGGTGGCGGCCACCGGGCCGGAGCCGGCGGACAGTTTGGCGGTCCGCAACCCGTCGGCGTCCTTGAGCGGGAGGAAGGCGATCGCGCCGGACTTGCCGGCCACCGTCGAGCGGACGGCGCCGAGGTCGCCGACCGTCAGACCGCCCATCGCCTGAGCGGGCCAGGAGTGGGCGACCGTCGGGTACGGCCAGGCGGCGGGCGCGGCCTTGGCGAGGTAGCGGGTGAAGCCGAGCGTGATCGGCGACACGCCCGACGGGTGGACCGCGGTGATGGTCGTGTCGGGCAGCACCCGGCCGGGGTTGAGCGTGGCGATCGCGGGATCCCGCCAGCTGGTGATCTGGCTGTTGAAGATCCGGGCCACCGTCGGGGCGTCCAGCACCAGCGAGTCGAGCCCGGGGACGTTGTAGACGACCGCGATCGGCAGGGCGGCGACCGGGAGTTGGGCGGGCCGGGCGGCCGTGCACCGCTTGCCGAGGCCGGCGGCCTCGTCGCCCAGGGGTGCGTCGTCGAGGGTGATGGCGTCGACCTGGCCGGCGACGAACTGCTGGCCGGCGGTGCCGCTCACATCGGTGGCGGTCACGTTCGCGGTGGGGCACGCCTGGTGGTAGTCGGCCGTCCAACGGCTCATGACGGTCTCCAACGGGCCGTCTCCGCCCACGACAGCGCGGGCCGAGGGGCAGTCGGGCGGGCCCGACTGGCCTGAGTGGCCTGACTGGCCGGGAGTGGACGGCGCCGAGGCGGCCGGGGGCAGGGCACCGGCACCGCCGTTGTCCTTCTCCTTCTGCCGCAGCAGGACGGCCGTGCCGCCGGCCGCGGCCAACGCGACGGCGACCGCGACGACGAGCGCGGCCGTCCGGCGGCGGGGCCGGGGGACGGCGGGGCCGGTCGGTGCCGGTATGACGGGGGGCCCGGCGGGCGGGGGGAAGGCGGGCGCGAGGGGTGCCGAGCGGACGTCCGGCTCGGTCGGAACGGGCGGCACGGCGGGCCGCTCCCACACGGTCGCGGGCCGGGTGTCGGGAGCGGCCGGGGGAGGCTCCACGCCCGCGACGGACCACGTCAGCAACGTCTCCAGGGTGGGCCGTCGGGTCGGCTCCTTGGCGAGGCAGGCCGCGACCATCGGGAGCAGCTCCGCCGCCAGCCCGGCGAGGTCCGGCTCCTCGTAGACGACCCGGAAGCCCACCGCGTGCGAGGAGTCCGAGCCGAACGGACCGCGCCCGGTGCCCGCGAAGGCCAGTACCGAACCGAGCGCGAACACGTCGGTGGCCGGGCTGGTGTCGCCGTGCCGGAACTGCTCAGGCGCCATGAACGGCGGTGTGCCGACGGCGACTCCGGTGCTGGTGAGCTGGGTGCCGTCCAGGGCGCGGGCGATGCCGAAGTCGATCACGCGGGGGCCGTCCTCGGCGAGCAGGACGTTGCCGGGCTTGAGGTCCCGGTGCACCAGCCCGGCGCGATGGATGTCCCGCAGCGCCTCCGCGAGGCCCGTCGCCAGCCGCCGTACCTCCGGCGGGCTCAACGGGCCCTGCCGGGCGATCCGTTCGGCCAGCGAAGGGCCCGGGACGTACAGGGTGGCCAGCCAGGGCGACGGGGCGTCGGGGTCCGCGTCGACGACGGGCGCGGTGAACGCCCCGCTCACCCGGCGGGCGGCCTCGACCTCGTGCCGGAACCGGGCCCGGAACTCTTCGTCCCCGGCGAGCTCGGGGCGGATCACCTTGAGCGCCACCTGCCGCCCGGACAGTGACCGCGCGCGGTACACGACGCCCATGCCGCCCGCACCGATCCGGCCCTCCAGCCGGTACCCGCCGATCTCGCGCGGATCGTTCTCCAGCAAGGTCACGTGACCCCCGTCCTCAGACATCCGTCCCCCGTCCCCCGGTCAAACGGGAGCCAGCCTAGTACCAATGCCACTGACTTTGCGGTCCTCCGCGACCCTCCGACCGAGGCATCGCCACAGGTCAGCGGCTCGTGATCGCTGTTAAGTCAGTGGCATTGAGCCTAGTACCGCACCGGCGGGCGCCGTGACGGTGGCTCGGGTCGGTCGACCTCGACCGCGACGGCGATGGCACTGAGGTGGGAGGGGACCGGGACGGCCTCGACCCGACGTACGCGTCCTGGGTCCGGAGGTAGGACCACCTGCGGGGTTCGGTTTTCCGAACCCCGAATTGGGGGGCCAGCCCAATCGATTGTGCGGCCGTTCATGTCCAGGATGGAGGGCATGAACGGGATGACGACAGCCGCCGTGGCGGCGAGCGGTGAGGTGGCGGGCGCGGCCCTGACCGGGGACGGGCTGCACCGGGAGTACGGGCGGGGCGCGGCCGCCGTCCGGGCGCTGCGGGGGGTGTCCGTGGCCTTCGCGCCGGGGACGTTCACGGCGGTGATGGGGCCCTCGGGTTCCGGCAAGACGACGCTGCTGCACTGCCTCGCGGGGATGGACCGCCCCACCCGGGGCATCGTCCGCTGGGGTGGGACGGAGGTGTCCCGTCTGCCCGAGCGGCGGCTCGCGCAGCTGCGCCGCACCAGGGTGGGGTTCGTGTTCCAGGCGTTCAACCTGATGCCCGCGATGACCGTCGCGCAGAACGTCGAACTTCCCGGGCGGCTCGCGGGGGCGCGGCCGGACCGGGCGCAGGTGCGGGAGGCGCTCGCCAGGGTCGGCCTGTCCGGGCGGGAGCGGCACCGGCCCGGGCAGCTGTCCGGCGGCCAGCAGCAGCGGGTGGCGATCGCCCGGGCGCTGGTCGCGCGGCCGGCCGTGCTGTTCGCGGACGAGCCGACCGGCGCGCTCGACCGGGCGACCGGGCACGACGTCCTCGACCTGCTGCGTTCCGGTGTGGACCTGGACGGGCGGACGTGTGTGATGGTCACCCACGATCCGGTGGCCGCCGGCTACGCGGACCGCGTGCTGCTGCTGGCCGACGGGCTGATGGTGGACGAGCTCGACCGGCCGACCGCCGCACAGGTCGGCGAGCGGCTGAGCCGGCTGGGCGGGGGAGCACGATGAGCCCCGTCCTCTCCCTGGCGGCCGGCCAGATCCGGCGCCGACCGGCCTCCTTCGCCGGGCTGGCGGTGGCGCTGTTCCTGGCGGTGGCGACGGTGACGCTGTTCGGCTCGCTGGTCGCCGCCCAGGCCACGGCCCCCGCCGCGGTGGCCCGCCGGGCGGTGGCCGGGCCGGGCCTGCTGCTGATCGCGGGGGCGTTCGGTGAGATCGCCGTCCTGGTCGCGCTGTTCGTCGTGGTCAACGCGCTCGGCTTCACCCTCCGTCAGCAGCACCGCGACCTCGCCCTGCTGCGGACGGTCGCCGCGACACTCCGTCAGGTGCGTCGGCTGGTGCGGGCCCAGGTCGCGGCGACCATCCTGCTGATAGCCGTGCCCGGCGGCGCGGCGGGCACCCTCGCCGCCCGGGGCTTCCTCGCCGCGCTCCAACGGCGCGGGCTGGCCGCGCCCGGCCTGCGGATCCCCGGGACGCCGGTGCCGATGCTGGTCGCACTGGCGGTGGCGCTGCTGGTCGGCCTGGCCGCCACCGCCCTCGCCGCCCGACGGATCACCCGGCTCACCCCGGCCGCCGCGCTGACCGCGGACACCTCGGGCCAGCGGCGGGCGGGCGTGCTGCGAGTGCTGGCCGGGCTGGCCGTCCTGGCGGGCGGGGTGCTGCTGCTGCGGCTCGCCGCCACCAGAGGGGCCGGTGAACTGGACAAGGCGGGGCAGGCGACGATGCTCGGCTCGCTGGTGATGCTGATCGCCCTCGCGCTGCTCGGGCCACTCGCCGCACGGGCCGTGGCCGCCGTGCTCGGCGCGCCGGTACGGGGGCTGGCCCCCGGGGCGGGCTGGCTCGCCGACGCCAACCTGCGCGGCTACGCGGCCCGGCTCTCCTCGGCCGTGGTGCCGGTCGCGCTCCTGGTCGGGCTGTCGGGCACCATGTTGATCATGACGAGCACCGCCGAGCACGTGGTCCGTACGACCGGCGCCGCGACCAGCGTCACCAAGGCGACGGACGTCTGGTTGCGCGAGGCAGAACTGGGGATGCTGGTCTGCTTCGCAGCCGTCTCCACCGTCAACACGCTGGTCGCCCTGACGGCCGACCGGTGGCGCGAGTTCGCGCTACTGCGCCTGGTCGGCGCGACGAGGCGGCAACTGCTGCAGATGCTGTCCGTCGAGGCGGCCCTCACCACGGCGGTCGGCGTGCTGCTGGGTGCGGCGGTGGCGGCCGTCGCCACGGGGGCGTTCGCCCGGGCGGTGACGGGGTCGGTGCTGCCGGTGGTGCCCGGCGCTGCGTGCGGCTGGGTGGTGGCGGGCGCGGCGGCGCTGACGGTACCGGGGATCCTGGGCACCGGCCTGCGGGCGATCCGGGGGCGCGCGGTCGAGGCGGTCGGCGGTGAGCGGGGGTGACCGGGCCCTTCGCCAGGTGCGGCGGGGTCGGGTCGAAGCCGCTTGGGTGTGTCGTCGAGGCGGTGAGCGCGGTGAGCGGGAGTGGTGAGGTGGACGGTGGCTGAGCGTCGGCGGTATCTGTCGGTGCGCGGTGGCGAATTGGCCTTCGCGCTGCTCGGGCTGCCGGTCGGCGTGCTCGGCGGGGTCTACGCCGTGGCCGTGCTCTATGCCGGGGCGTTGCTCTCGCTCACCGTGCTCGGGCTGCCGTTCGTGGTGGCCGCCCTGGCCGGGGCGCGCGGGCTGGGCGGGCTGCACCGGCGACTGGTCGGGCGGCTGCTCGGCGAGCCGGTGCCGGCCCCGGGGGCGCTGCCCCGGCCGTCCGGGGCGATCGCCCGGGGTCGGGCGGTGCTGACCGACCCGGTGGCCTGGCGGGCACTGCTCTACCTGCTGCTGCGGCTGCCATTGGGGGTGCTCGGCTTCCTGGTCGCGGTCGGATTGCCGCTCAGCTGCGTCTGGTTGGTCGGCTTCCCGCTGTGGGTGCGCCTGCTGGAGCCCGGGCCGAGGCCGGTCGGCTGGCCGGACGTGGCCGGGGCCCCGGTCGGGCTCGCCGTACTGGCGGTGGTGCCGGCGGCGCTGCGGGCGGTGAGCGCGGCCAATCGGGGCCTCGCCCGGCTGCTGCTCGGCCCGGTGCGGTCGCAGGAGCGGGTGCGCGAGTTGGAGACCGCCCGGGCCACCCTGCTCGCCGAGAACACCGACCGGTTGCGCCGTCTCGAACGCGATCTGCACGACGGGACGCAGGCGCAACTGGTCGCGCTCGCCATCACGCTCTCGCTGGCCGACGACGCCCTCAGCGAGGTCACCGGCGAGGTCACCGGTAAGGCCGTTGGCGTCGCCCAGCCCGAGCCGACCGGGCAGCCCGAGCCGACCGGCCCGCCCGGCACTCCGGAGGCCGAGTGCCTGCGCACCCTGGTCGACCGGGCTCGCCGGCAGACCGACGACACCATCGCGGAACTGCGCCGGCTCACTCGGGGCATCCACCCGGTGGCGCTGGACGGCGGCCTCGCCCAGGCGTTGCCCGGGCTCACCGCCACCGCGCCGGTGCCGGTCACGGTCCGGCTGGATCTGAGGGAGCGGCCGGACGCGGCGATCGAGCAGGCCGTCTACTTCTGTGCGGCCGAGTTGCTGACCAACGTCGCCAAGCACAGCGGCGCGGCGGCGGCGGAGCTCACGGTCAGCGCAGCCGACGGGCGGGTGCGGCTGACGGTGCGCGACGACGGCCGCGGGGGCGCCGCTCCGGGCGGGGGCTCCGGCAGAGGCTCCGGCTCGGGCTCCGGCTCGGGCCTGGCGGGCCTGGCGGGCCTGGCCGAACGGCTCGCGGCGGTGGACGGGGTGCTGCGGGTGGACAGTCCGCCGGGCGGGCCGACGACGGTCACCGCCGAACTGCCGAGCAGCCTGTGACGGGTGCCCGCGGCGGGGCCGTCCACGGAACCGCTGCTCCCGGCTCAGCCGCCGTTCTCGGCGAGGTAGGTGAGGACGGCTTTCACCCGCCGGTTGTCGGCTTCGGTCGCCGGCAGGTCGAACTTGGCGAAGACGGCGGCGACGTGCTTCTCCACCGCCCGCTCCGAGACCATGAGCAGCCCGGCGATCGAGCGGTTGGAGTGACCCTGCGCCATCAGCTCCAGCACCTCCCGTTCGCGCGGGGTGAGCGCGTCGACGCGGCTGCGCCGCCCGCCGTGCATCAGGCCGTTGACGATCTCCGGGTCGAGCGCCGTGCCGCCGGCCGCGACCCGCTGCAGCGCGTCCACGAACTCCGAGGTGCGGGCCACGCGTTCCTTGAGCAGATAGCCGGCACCGGCGGCGCCACCTGCGAGCAGCCGGGCCGCCCAGGCGGTCTCGACGTGCTGGGAGAAGACCAGGATGCCGACCCCGGGCGAGGTGGAGCGGAGCTCGACGGCGGCGCGGATGCCCTCGTCGGTGTGGCTGGGCGGCATCCGGATGTCGACCACGGCCACATCGGGCCGGTGCTCGGCGACGGCGGCGACGAGTTCGGGGGCCGTTCCGGCGGTGGCGACCACGGCGCACCCGCGCGCGGTGAGGAGTTCGACCATGCCGTCCCGGAGGATCACCGAGTCCTCGGCGAGGACGACGCGGAGCTGCTTCTCGATCATGTCGCCATTATCGGTGGCGGCCGGACCACCGCCACCGCCACCGCCACACCACCGCCACCGGACCGGTCATGCTGCCGCTCGCCCTGCCCTGCCCTGCCCTGCCCGGCCGCTCGCTGCGCCGGGCGTCGGCCCTGTCATCAAAAGGATCCTGACAATCCGTCAGTTGCTGTTCCCCTGCTGCCCACGCCAGGCGTGGATGCCGGGGGCGACCTCGACCACCTCGAACGGGTAGGCGTCCCGGACGAGTTTGAGCAGGGCGCGCTGCTCGTCCAGCCAGCCGGGGGCGGGGGACAGGACGACCCGGAGGGTGACTCCGGAGTCCTCGGCGTCGGAGACGGTCACCCAGAGGCCGCCGGGCCGCCCCGGCTCGATCCGCAGCTCCGGGCCGTGCTCCTCGTCCAGCCAGCGCACTGCCTCGCGCCGCGCCAACCGTTCCAGGGCGGTTTCCCACTGCTGGAGCTGACGCTCCGTCACCAGCGTGACGAACTGCCCGCGGGCCGAGTCGGCGGTGACGGTGATCTCGCAGTCCAGCCAGTCGTGGCCGAGCAGGGAGCCCGGTGCGTGTCGCCCCAGCACCCGCACCCGTACGCTCCGGCCGCCGGTGCGCCCCTCGTGCCCGGTGGCATCGTCGGTGCCGGGGCGGTCCGTCAGTCTGATCAACTCGTTCTGGTGCGAAGCGACTTCACGCACTGTGTACTCCCGGTCACTGCGAATCCAAGGGCTGACATCCTCGCGCAGGTGTTCGTCCGGTGCCAGTCCATGGGAGGGGTTCGTCTCCGACGCGCCGACGGCCCGCCCGACCGTGGAGGTCGGGCGGGCCGGGTGGGACGGTGGGCGGCCGGCGGTCCGTGCTGGTCCGTACCGGTCAGCGCCCGTCAGCGCCGGTCACCGCCGGTCACCGCTGGTCGGTGTGGCCGGTCAGGACGGTGGTGAAGATCGGCTCGCCGTTCTGGTGGCCGGTGACGGTGGTGGTGAGGGCGTCCGGGTCGTCGCCGGGGGTGTGCCGGGCGGTGATCGTGGTGGCGGCGTCGTGCTCGGCGTACCGGTGGTAGGTGGTCGCGGCGGAGGCGGGGATGACGGTGGCCGGTGAGACGAGCGCGTTGGTGGCCTGGCGGGCGGCCTCCAGCAGGACCATGCCGGGGATGTGGTCGTTGGCGTGGTCGAAGAGGATCGGGTGCCAGGGATCGGGGGTGAGGTGCCAGGTCCCGGGTGCGTCGGCCGGGGTCAGGACGACGTCGCAGGGGCGGATCCGGCCCACTCGGCCCGGGGCCAGCGGCTCGCCGGAGACGGCGGGCGCCGGGTCGGCCTCGCGGCGGGCCCCGCGCAGCCGCCGGTAGGTGGAGTCCGGCACGGTGGTGAACCGGGTGTGTCCGGTGGCGGCGAGGTGGGCGCCGCGTCGGATGACGGCGCTGAGGGTGAAGTCGATGGTGGTGCCGCTTCGGCGCGGCTGCGGGACGAGTCTGGCCTCGATGCTGAGGTCGGTGGGCGCCGCGCCGATGAGCAGTTGGCGGGGGCGGGTGGTGTAGTCGAGGTTCCACATCATGAACTTGTGGTCGAGCGGGACGCCGAACCGGGTGTGCGCGAGGTAGAGCCCGGCTTGGCGGATCGTTTCAGCGGTCTGGATCGGGTCGTGCCGGGTTCCGTCGGGGGTGGTGAAGAAGGTGTGGGCGCGCGGCCACTGCGCGGTGACGGCGAAGGTCGTCTCGTTCAGCTGCTCGCTGCCGGTGAGGAAGACCTCGGCGTGGCAGGCCCGGTGGACGTACTCCTTGGCAACGGTGCTGGTCAGGCGCGGTGCCGGTCCGGTCGGCACGGACGGTCCGGCGGTGCGGCCGGGGGTGGTGCCGTGGTCCGCGCCGGCGGCGCGGGAGATGGCGGGGGCGCGGTAGGCAAGCAGGGGCATGGGAGCGCTCCGGAAGGCCGTGGCGGGCGGGGTGGGCTGCTCAGGGCTCGTAAGATACGTACCTTCCGGTTTGGTTTTCAAGGAGCCCGAACGAAGGTTCGTTGGCGGCCGATCGTGGTCGGGTGGTCGCTCCAGGTGCCGCGTGATGGCCGTCCGGGTGGACCGAGCCTGGGGTGGATGCCGCCTGGCCTGCAAAGGAATCCCCAAAAGTGGGATGACAGGTGCATTATCACGGCGGGCCGTTTTCGGTGGGATGCGGCCAGAAGTGGGGAGCCGGATTCCGGCTCTGTCGGCTGGGGGAGGGGCGGCGGTCGCTTTCCCGCCCTGTGCCGTCCACGCGGTTTTCCTTCGCTCGAAGGCGGGTGCATGCGACCTGGGGAGGAGGGATCGCCGGTTGACCGGCGGGTAAGATACAGGGTGTTTGGTTTTGTTTGCCGAGCGGTTCAGGTGGGGTGGTTGCGGTGGTGCGGCAGGAGCGGGCGATCCGGACGCGTCGGCTGATCCTGGAGGCGGCGGCCTCGGTCTTCGACGAGCACGGGTACGAGGGGGCGACGATCGGCGAGGTGGTCGCCCGCGCGGGTGTGACCCGGGGCGCGGTGTACTTCCACTTCGCGTCGAAGCGGGAGCTCGCGCAGGGCGTCGTGGAGGAGCAGTTCGGTCGGGACGAGATCCCCGAACGGCATTGCAAGCTCCAGGAGTTCGTCGACCTGGGGATGGTCGTCGCGCATCTCATGCCGCGTGACCCGCTGCTGAGCGCGGGCGCGCGGCTCTCGCTCGGCCAGGACGTGTTCGGCGACCTCGGCGGTGGTGCCACGCCCGGGTGGATCGCCCGGCTGGAGGCGGTGCTGACGGCGGCCGGCGAGCGGGGCGAACTGCTGCCGCACGTGCTGCCGGCCGAGACGGCGTGGCTGGTGACGGGTGCCTGGACGGGCGTGCAGATCCAGTCCCAGAAGATGTCCGGCCGGGCGGATCTGGAGCGCCGGGTGGCCGTGCTGTACCGGCACGTGATGCCGAGCATCACCGTCCCCGGGGTGCTGGCCACGCTGGACCTGGGCTCGGACCGTGGTGAGCGGGTGGTGGCCGAGCTGGCGGCGGCCCGTGCGGGCGGGGCCTGAGAGTGTGCGTCCGGGGTTGACGCGGCGGCGCTCGCGGCGGCGGTCATTCCGGTTGGTCGCAGCAGTCCGGCGCTCGATTGTCCGTCCAAAAACAAACAGCTCGTTCGGTTTTGTATTGACAAACCGTCCGTCCTGTTTTTGGATGAGCACCCGGTGCTCGGCTGTGCGATAGCCACAGCACCGGCCGGCCGGTGGCCGTCGGGGTCGCCGATCCGTCTGGATTGGGGTGGACGTCATGGAGATCCGGGTGTTAGGGGCCTTGGGGGTCCAGGTGTGCGGGGTGTCGGTGGTGCCCTCGGCGCCGAAACCGCGGCAAGTGCTCGCCCTGCTGGCCCTGCGCGCCGACCAGGTCATCTCGGCGGGCGTCCTCGCCGAGGAACTGTGGTCCGGCCATCCGCCGCGCAGCGCGCGCACCACCGTCCAGACCTACGTCCTCCAACTGCGCGACCTCATCGACCGGGCGCTCGCCCACCGCGATGACGCCGGGGGAGCGTGCGGAGCCAAGGACGTCCTGGTGACCTCGCCCGGCGGCTACCGGCTCGACAGCGGCGGCGGGCTGGTCGACCTCCAGGAGTTCGACCGCCTCGCGGGCCTCGGCTACCGGGCCATGGACGGCGGCGACTTCCCGCTCGCCGCCCGCCAGTTGGGCGAGGCGCTCGGTCTGTGGCGCGGTCCGGCCTTCGCCGACATCCCGCTCGGCGGTCAACTCGCCGTCGAGGCCAAGCGGTTGGAGGAGACCCGGCTCTGCGCCCTGGACCAGCGGATCGAGGCCGACCTGCGGCTGGGCCGCCACCGCGTCCTGCTCGCCGAACTCACCGTCCTGGTCGACCGCTACCGCACCCACGAGAGCCTGCACGGCCAGTACATGATCGCCCTGCACCGCTCCGGCCGGCGGGGCGAGGCCCTGGAGGCCTACCAGCGCCTGCGCAACACCCTGGTACGGGAGTTGGGCATGGAACCCTCGGCCGGACTGCGACGGCTCCAGCGCTCCATCCTGCTCGCCAACCCCGATCGCCCCGAGCCCGACCGCGCCGCCGGCCCCGCCACCCCCGCAGGCCCTGCCACCCCCGCCGACCGGACCCCGCCCCGCACCACCCGGCTCACCCGCGTCGGCTGAGCCCACGGCGGCGGCCCGCCGCATCGCTGACGAAGACCCTAGATCTACTCCGGCCGGGGGTGGCCGGTCAGGTCCAGGTAGTGGCCGAGTCGGGCGGCCGCGTCGAGCATGGCCAGGCCCTGGGTGGTGAGCCTGCGCTGCCAGCCGTCGAGGGCGTCGGCCAGGGAGGCCGTGCCGCCGGCCGTCCGTACCTGTCGGAGCACGGTGGCGATGTGGTCCAGCGGGTAGCCGCCGCGCCGGAGCAGGTGGGCGAGTTCGGCGTCGCGGATGTCGTCGGCGCGGAAGACGCGGTGCCCGGTGGCCTGGTCCCGGGCGGGGGCGAGGATGCCCGCGCCCTCCCAGTTGCGTACGGTCGCCGGGGTGAGGCCGAGCCGGTGGGCGAGTTCGCCGATGCTCAGGACGGCACCGTCTACCGCGGGCGCCGCCGACGGGCCCGCCGCAAGATCCGCCGCAATGTCCCGTGCCGCAAGGTCTCGCGCCGCGTCGGGCCGTGCCGCAACGTCCCGCGCCGCGTCGGGCCGCGCCGCAAGGTGGTGCACGGCCTTCCGCACCGCGTCCAGGGTGTCCCGGTCGCGGAGGAGTTGGCCGTGGCCGCGGTCGATGGCCGTCAGGGCGTCGTCGAGCCCGCCCCGGTGGAGCGCGGTCATGATCCGGCCGCCGGTCGCGTGGCCGTACGCCGCGACGAGGGAGCGGTAGGCGTCGAGCGCGGCCGCGTGCACCTCGGTGTAGATCCGGTAGCCGGTGGCGGTGCGTTCGGCGGGCGGGAGGAAGCCGTCCCGCTCGTAGTTGCGTACGGCCTGGGCCGAGAGGCCGTGCCCGCGGGCGAGGTCGGAGGGGCGCATGGTGGTCACCGGTTTGAGGCTTCAGCGGAGGATCGGGCGGTCGGAGCAGGAAAAGTCTCAACCGTTCTTTCAAGGATACGCTTGAGGACCATGAGTCAGGACTTGCGAGACCTCGTCCCTTCGTCGTGCGCACTGCTGGCGCTCGGTGAACCCACCCACCGGGAACCGGCCTTCGCGCGGATCCGCAACGAGCTGTTCGCCCAGCTGGTCGACCGGGGATTCCGGTCGATCGCCCTCGAAACCGACCGGGTGGCCGCGCTCGCCGTGAACGACTTCGTCCAGGAGGGGGTGGGCACCCTCGACTCGGTGATGGGCGAGGGCTTCTCCCACGGCTTCGGAGAGCTGGACGGCAACCGGCGGCTGGTCGCCTGGATGCGCGAGTACAACCGGAGCCGGCCGCCGGCGGACCGTCTGGCCTTCCACGGCTTCGACGCGCAGACGGAGAACACCAGCGCACCCAGCCCGCGGCGCTACCTCGAACACGCCCGCGACTACCTCGGGCTCGACCTCGACCTCGCCGGCCTGGTCGGCGACGACCAGCGCTGGAGCCGCCCCGAGGCGGTCCTGGACCCGGAGATGTCGCCCGGCGCCTCCGCCGAGGCGGAGAAGCTGCGGACGATCGCCGACGACCTGCTCACCCTGCTGTACGCGCGGGCCCCGGAACTGGTCGCGGCGACCTCGCGCGCCGAGTGGCGCAGGGCCAGGACGCACCTCACCGCCGGCCTCGGCCTGCTCCGCTACCACCGGCAGTCGGCCGAGCACCTGGAGCCGGGCGCCCGGCTGTCCGGCCTCCTCGGCACCCGGGACGTGCTCATGGCCCAGAACCTCCTCGACATCCGCAGCGGCGAGGCCCGCCGAGGGGGAACCCTCGTCTTCGCCCACAACCTCCACCTGCAACGGCAGCCGAGCACCATGCGGTTGGCGGACCTGGACCTGGCCTGGAGCGGCGCCGGCGCCATCCTGGACTCCCTGGACGAGCCGTACACCTTCGTCCCCGGCAGCCTGGGGCGCAGCGCGGCCGTCGGGCTCCAGGAGCCCGAGCCGGACACCCACGAGGGCGCGCTCCAGCGCGGGGCCGCCACCTGGGGACTGGTCGAGCCCGGTGCGGCCGCCGGCGGCCGGACGCGCACCGACACCACGCCTGATCAGGGCTACTTCCCGCTCGACCGGGCTGTCCTCGACGGGGCCGACGCGATTCTGCACATCGGCGACGGCACCGCCGCCGCGTCCTGACGGGGCACCGCCGCCGTCGCGCTGACACGGCGGCCTGCGGAGGGCGGACCCCCGGCAGCGTCAGGTACGGGCCCCCGGGCCCGGATAGGACGTCCGCAAGTGGCCCAGGAGCGCGGCCGTGGGCGGCGCGATGGGGCGGCCGGTCGGCCAGGCCAGCGCGATCCGCACCAGCGGGACGGGATCGGTGAGCGGCCGGATCCGCAGCCCGGCGGCGGGCGGCGGATCCGGCAGCACGGCCACGCCCAGCCCGTGCGCGGCGAGTTCGGCCAGCTGCGGCGGGGCGGCCGCCTCGACCGCGACCGTGGGGCGCGCCCCGGCCGCGGCCAGGGCCTGCTCCAGCGCCGTCCGCAGGCCGGTGCCGCGCGGGGTGCTCACCAGGGCGTGCCCGGCCAGCGCGGCGACCGGCAGGGGGCCGTCCGGTCCGCCGGCCAGCGGGTGGTGCCCGGTGAAGGCGGCGACCAGCGGGGCTTCCAGCACGGTGTGCAGGGCGAGCCCGGCCAGCGTCCGCCAGCCGTCGTCGTCGTCCCGTCCGCTGGCGGCGGTGGGCAGGCCGATCACGGCGAGGTCCAAGTGCCCCTCGCGCAGCGCGCCGAGCATCCGCGCGGTACCGTCCTCGGCCAGCGAGAGGTCGATGCCCGGGTGGTCGCGGCGGAACGCGGCGAGTGTGGTGGCGAGTCCGGGGAGGTCGTCCGCCCCGGCCGGCGGGACAGGGCCCAGGGCTGCCCCGGAGACCAGCCCGAGCCGGACGTGCCCGCGCCGCAACCCGCCGAAGTCCTGCGCCGTCTGCCGCGCCGCCGTGGCGGAGGCGAGCGCCGCCCGCGCGTGCGGGAGCACCGCCTCGCCGACCGGGGTGAGCCGGACGCCGCGCCCGCTGCGGTCCAGCAGCCGGTGGCCCAACTCCTTCTCCAACTGCCGGATCTGGGCGCTCACCCCGGGCTGGGTGAGGTGCAGCAGCTCGGCGGCGCGGGTGAAGCTGCCCTGCTGGGCCACGGTGACGAAGTACTGGAGCTGCCGGAGTTCCATAACTTCTGATGATAGGTGGAAGAACTCCCCGGTCTTGGACGTACGGAGGGCCCCGGCCGCAGGCTGGAGGCATGGAAACCGTGCAGCACGACCAGGGCGTCGACTGGGTCCGCGAACAGATCGCGGCCGAACGCCGGGAACTCGCCGAGGTGTTCACCACCTTCACCCGGGACCAGTGGAACTCACCGTCGCTGTGCGCCGGTTGGCGCGTCCGCGAGGTCGCCGCCCACATGAGCACCGGCTTTCGCTACTCCACGGCCCGCAACCTCGCGGACCTCATGCGGGCCGGCGGCTCCCTCCACCGGATGACCGACCGGGTGGCCCGCCGCGACGCCGCCGCCCTCACCGACCGCCAACTCGCCGCCGCCCTCGCCGACCACGCCGAACACCCCTGGCGCCCCCCGGTCGGCGGCCGGATCGCCGCCCTCGGCCACGACGTCGTCCACGGCCTCGACATCACGACCGCGCTCGGCCTGCCCTCGCGCCTCCCGCTGCCTCGGGTCACCGCCCTGCTCGCCACCGTCTCCCGCCGCAGCCTGCGCTTCTTCGGTGCCCGACTCGACGGCGTCCACCTGCGGGCCACCGACACCGGCTGGGCGTACGGCGAGGGCCCGGCCGTGGTGGAGGGCCGGGTCGAACACCTCCTGCTGCTCGCCTACGGGCGCCGCCTGCCGCCCGGCCTGCTCACCGGCCCGGGCGCGGGGCGGTTCACCCTGGACGGGTAGCGGGCGCGGCCGCTCCCGGGTGTCCGGCCGTCGGCGAGAGCGCCGTGCAGGTACCGAAGCAGGTCACCAGGCTGACCCACGGCCCCCGCCCCCGACTCCCGACCCCGACTCCCGACCCCGCGAGGCGCCGCCGCGCGCTTCGCTCCCCGCGGCGCAGCCGGGGGCGCGCGGGGGTGAGCAGGGGTGGCTAGGATCGGAATCGCATATTCCGGATAGGCGGTGAGACGGGAAGCAAGGTCTCCGATGGCCCCGAGGTCCGAGCAGTGGCCGCCGTACGTGCGGTTCGCGCCGTGGTTGCTGATCGTCGGCGGGCTCGTCTGGAACTCCCTGGATCCCACCGACTACTGGGGCGACCCGCTCCTGGCGGCCGCCGCCGTCCTGACCGGCGCGCTGCTGACCTTGCGGGACACCCTCGCGGTGGGCGTCGCCAATGTGACCGGCATCCTCGTGCTGGCCGTGCGGGACGGCTCGATCGGCACCCAGGACGGCTACCTGGAGCTGGTGAACACGGCCTTCGCCGCGCTGCTCGGCGTCTGGGTCAACCGCGTCGTCGCCCGGCACGGGGAGCGGCTGGCGCAGGTGCGGTCGGTGGCCGAGGCCGCCCAGCGGGCGGTGCTGCCCGAGCCGCCCGCGCGGGTGGGCCGGCTGTCGGTCGCCGCCTGCTACCGGGCGGCGCAGACCGAGGCGCTGATCGGCGGCGACGCGTACGCGCTGCAGGCGACCCCGTACGGCGTACGGGTGCTGATCGCGGACGTGCGGGGCAAGGGGCTGCAGGCGGTCGGCGCGGTGTCGGTGCTGCTCGGCGCGTTCCGGGAGGACGCCCACCGCGCGCCGGACCTCGCGGCGCTGGCCGACGGGTTGGAGCGGGCGCTCGCCCGGGAGAGCGCGCTGCTGGCCGAGGAGGTGCGGCTGGAGGGGTTCATCACGGCGCTGCTGGTCGAGTTCCCGCCGGGTGAGGACGTCGTGCGCACGCTCGACTGCGGGCACCCGGGGCCGTACCTGCTGGGCGGCCCGGACGCGGTGCGCCGGCTGGACGCCGCCGACCCGGGGCTGCCGCTCGGGATGGGCTCGCTGGGCGTGGCCCGGCCGGTGCCGCAGACCCGGCCGTTCCCGCCGGGGTGCACGCTGCTGCTGGTGACCGACGGGGTGACGGAGGCCCGGGACGCGGCCGGGGAGTTCTACGATCCGCTGCTCGCCCTGGGCCCGCTCGGCCCGTTCGACGGCCCCCAGGAGGCCGTCGACGCGCTGGTGGCGGACGTGGAGCGGTGGACGGGCGGGCCGCGGGACGACGACATGGCGGTGCTGGCGGTGACCTGCCGGGAGGCGGACTGAGCGGCGGGGCCCGGCCCGTCCGGCGGCGCGGGTGCTTCTTCCCACGGCCTCCCGCGGCGCGGCCGATATCACGATCAGGTGACGGACAGTCAGTGTTTCGCATGATCCAGCCAAGTTGAGTGACGGCGTCCGGTGGCCGGAATGCGAATGCCCGCATAGCGGACGGCGAATTGGACGTGCGGGGCCCGCCGTGCGCCGGGTGGCCGCGCGAGTGGTCCGCCCCTGGTCGGCGGCCTGCGCGGACGTCCCGGCGGGAGCGTGCTCGGCCGTATGGGGGCCGTAAGGGCAGGTCGTGGGAGTGGCGCGATAGGGCCGACCCGTGGTTCGTCCGGAAACGGACGCGATGCTTGCCCAGTAGCGAAGTGGTGACCGAAAGTCGCACTGATGAACGAGACGCCAAGCCCCCGCCGCGACCGACTGCTCGGCCACCGCGACTTCCGACTCCTGCTCACCGGAGCCGCGACGGCCCAGACGGGCAGTCAGGTGACCCTGGTCGCGCTCCCGTTGGTGGCGGTGGTGGTGCTCGATGCCACACCCTTCGAGGTCGGCCTGCTGACCGCCGCCGAGACCGCCGCGTTCCTGCTGGTCGGCCTGCCGGCCGGCGCCTGGCTGGACCGGATGCGCAAGCTCCCGGTGCTGATCCGCGCCGACGTGGTGCGCTGCCTCGCCGTCGGGTCGATCCCGCCGGCCGCCGCGCTCGGCGTGCTGACCATGGCCCAGCTCTACCTGGTGGCGCTGGTCACCGGGGTGGCGACGGTCTTCTTCGACGTCGCCCACCAGTCCTTCCTGCCGTCCGTCCTGCCGCGCGAGCAACTGGTCGGGGGCAACGGCGCGATCGAGACGGTCCGCTCCTCGGCGCAGATCGTCGGGCCCGGGCTCGGCGGCGGCCTGGTCCAGCTGCTCGGCGCGTCGCTCGCCATCGTGGCCGACGCCGTCGGCTACCTCGCCTCCGCCCTGCTGCTCGCCCGGATCCGGGTCGAGGAGTCCCAACCGGAGCCGGCGACCGGACGGTCGCTGCGCGCCGAGGTCGCCGAGGGCGTGCGCTTCGTGCTCGGGCACCCGCTGCTGCGGGCGATCGCCACCGCGACCGCCGTGTCCAACCTGTTCGCCGCCGTGCTGGCGGCCGTGCAGACGGTGTTCTGGGTGCGGGTGCTCGACCTGGCGCCGGGCGCCATCGGCCTGCTGCTGTCGGCCTCCGCCGTCGGCGGCCTGGCCGGGGCGCTGTGCGCGGGGCGGCTGGCGGCGTGGCTCGGCCAGGCCCGGCTGATCTGGCTCGCCACCGTGGTGACGGCGCCGTTCGCGCTGCTGTGGCCGCTGTCCGGCCGGGGTGCGGGCGTGGTGCTGTTCGGGATCGCCTCGGCGGTGGTGCTGTTCGGCGCGGTGGCCTACAACGTCGCCCAGGTGAGCTTCCGGCAGAGCCTGTGCCCGCCGGAGCTGCTCGGCCGGATGAACGCCACCATGCGCTTCCTGGTCTGGGGCACGCTGCCGATCGGCGCGCTCGTCGGCGGCACCGTCGCCGACGCGGCCGGACCGCGCGCCGCGCTGTGGCTGTGCGCGGCGGGCTTCCTGCTCGTCCCGGTGCCGCTGCTGCTGTCGCCGCTGCGCCGGCTGCGGGACCTCCCGGCCGAAACCGCCGCCACGGCCGGGGAGGAGCCCGTCGCGAGCCCCGCCGCCTGACGCACCCGGCCGCCCGACGAGCCCCGCCGCCTGACGTCCGAACCGAACCGAGACCGGAAACCGGAGACCGTTCCGTGCACGCCAGCATCACCGCCGCCTACCTCGCCCGGTACCGTTCCGCCGCCGCCGACTCCCCGACGGACCTGCTCCCGCTCACCGGCGCCCAGCGGCGCTTCCTGATCACCCGCAGGCTCGCGCCGCAGGGCCGGCCCGAGGTCGTCCCGCTGTTCCACGCCTACCCGGGCGGCACCCTCGACCTGCCCCGGCTGGCCCGCGCCGCCGCCGCCACCGCCGCCCGGCACCCGGCGCTGTGCGGCGGCTTCGGGACGGCGCGCGGCACGCCCGTCCTGCGGGTCGGCGCCCCCTCGGCCGAGGCCGCCCGGATCGCCGTCCCGCCCGGCGGCACCGCCGGGTCCGCCCTGCGCGAGGCCCTGCTGGACTGGCCCGCCGACGGGCCCGCGCTGCGCCTGCTGGTGGCCCGGGAGCCGGACGGCGAGGAGGAGCTGCTCGCCCTCGCGGTGGACCACGCGGCCTGCGACGAGCAGTCGCTCGGCATCCTGACCGCCGACCTCACCGACGCCTACGCCCGGGACGACCACGCCCAGGAGGCCGTCGCCGCCCCCGACCAGGACGCCCTGGCGGCCTACCGGGAGGCCGTCGAACGGCAACTGGCTGCGGAGGACGCGGCCGGCGGCCCCGCCGCGCAGGCCCACTGGGGCCGCCGGCTCGGCGGCGTCACCGGGACGGGCGGGGGAGCGGCCGGCTCCACCGGCATGCTCAGCCACCGGCTGCCCGCCGCCGAGGGGGCCGCCCGCACCGCCTTCTTCCCCGCCCTGCTGGACGCCACCGCGGCCGCCGCCCACCGGCTGCACCGGACCGACGGGCAGCTCGCCCTCGGCTACCCGTGGGGCGGCCGCCCGCCCGGCGCGCCCGCCGCGCTCGGCTGCTTCCTCAACACCCTGGTGCACCCCGCCGTACCCGGCGCGGCCACCGCCCTGGAGGACCTCGCCGACGCCTGGTGGGACGACCTCGACCACGCCGACACCCCGTTCGACGAGGTGGTCCGGGCCGCCCGCACCGCCGGCGCCCCGTGGACGGGCGCCCTGGACGGCATGCTCACCCTGGAGGACCTGCACCGCCGCCCGCCGCTGGTGTTCGGCGGCGTGCCCGGCCGGGAGATCCACCTGGCCGGGCGGCCGCTCGCCGCGCCGTTCGCGGTCGCCGCCTCGCACGGCGACGACCTGCTGGTGCGCCTCGCCTGGGACCGCGAGCGGTTCCCCGAGGACGCCGCCACCGCCGCCTTCGACGACCTGCTCGCCACGCTGCGCCGCCACCTGCGGACGGCCTGACCCGCCCGGCCCGACCCCGCGCCGGACACCTGATCCGGACACCTGATCCGGACGCCTGATCCGGACGCCTGATCCGGACGCCTGATCCGGACGCCTGATCCGGACGCCTGATCCGGACCCGACCCGAAGCCGCCCCGGCCCCGACCCGAAGCCGTACCGGACCCGCACCGGACGTCCGCATCAGGACGCCCGCCCCGGACGCCTGACCCGCCCCGGACCGAAGCCGCCACCGAATCCCCACACCGACCGCCGGGCCGTGCCACCACCCCGGCGCGCCCGGAACCAGGGCCGGGCCATCCACGCCCGCCCCGTCACCGCAGGGCCAACACGCCCACCACACAAGGGAGTCACCGATGTTTGCGCTCTCCTCCTCGCAGGAGATCGTCTGGCTGCACGAGCAGATGCTGCCCGGCAGTCGTGCGTACAACTTCACCGCCGTGCTCGACCTCTGGGGCACCCTCGACGAGGACGCGCTGCACGCCGGACTGGCCGCCGTCCTCGCCCACCATCCGGGCCTGCGCCTGGAACTGGTCCCCCGCCCGGAGGGCCTGCCGGGCCAGCGGGTCGCCGAGCACTGCGAACCGACGCTGCGCCGCAGCGACTTCGCCGCCGAGGCCGACCCGGACGCCGCCTTCCGCGAGCTGCTGGCCGCCGAGGCCGAGGAGCCGGTGGACACCGAGAAGGCGCCGGTGCTGCGCTGGCACCTGGTGCGCCTCGGCACGGACCACCACCGGCTGATCCACGTCGAGCACCACCTCGTCCACGACGGCCACTCCTTCGCGATCCTGCTGCGCGACCTGTTCACCGTCTACCGCGCCCACGTCCTCGGCGAGCCCTACCAGCTGCCCGAGGCGCCCTCGTACGAGCAGCACGCCCGTACGGCCGTCGACCCGGACGCCCGCGAGCGCGCGCTCGCCTTCTGGCTGCGGGAGCTGGCCGACGCCCCGCGCGAGGTCACCCTGCCCGGGCTGGCCAACCCCGCCGCGGTGCGCCGCCACCGCGGCGGCCAGATGCGTCAGGCGATCGGCGCCGACCTGGCCGAGCGGCTGCGCACCCGCAGCAAGGAGGACGGGCACACCCCGTTCAGCACCCTGCTCACGCTCTTCGCCGAACTGCTGCGCCGGCACTCCGGGCACCGCGAACTCGTCGTCGGCACCGCCGTCGGCAACCGCCCCGAGGGCTTCGAGGGCACCGTCGGCATGTTCGTGAACACCGTGCCGCTGCACCTGCGACTGGACCCGTCCGCCCCCGGCACCGAGGCCGTCGACGAGGTGACCGACGTCCTGCTGCGCGCGCTGCCGTACCAGGACCTGCCGGTCCAGGAGCTGACCCGCCGGCTCGGCCTGCACACCGGCGGCGCCGACAACCCGCTGTTCAACGTGATGTTCAGCGCGCACGACGCCGCGCTGCCGGACGTCCAGGCGCCCGGTCTCGAAGTCTCGCTGTACGAGGGCTTCAACACCGGCACCACCCGCTTCGACCTCGACCTGGTGCTGCTGCCGGACGACCGCCGGGTGGTCGGCGAGAAGCACGGCGGCGCCGGGATGACCCTGGTCTGGGACTACGACGCCGACCTCTTCGGCGAGGCCGAGGCCACCCTGCTGGCCGACCGCCTGCTCCAGCTGCTGCGCTGCTACCTCGACCGGCCCGAGGCCACGCTGGCCGCGCTCGACCCCGCCCCGGCCGCCGAACCCGCCACCGCCGTCGCCCGGGCCGGTCTCGACCCGGCCGCCGCCCACGACCCCACGGCGATCGCGATGATCGCCGGCACCGAGCGCCTCAGCTACGGCGAGCTCGACCGCCGCGTCACCCAGCTGGCCGAACGCCTGCGCGCCGCCGGCGTCACCCCCGGCCAGCCGGTCGCCGCCGTGCTGCCGCGCGGCGTGGACAGCGTCGTCGCCCTGCTCGCCTGCCTGCGGTATGGCGCCGTGTACGCGCCGCTGTCCGCCGAGGACCCGGCCGCCCGGCTCGGCCTGCTGCTGGACCGGCTGGCCCCGGCCCTGGTGCTGGCCACCCGGCAGAGCGCGCTCGCCCTGCCCGCCGACGGCGTCACCCCCGCGCTGCTGGACGGCCCGGCCTTCCCCAAGGCCGAGCCCGCCGCAGTGGTGGACGGCGCCGCCTACCTGATCCACACCTCCGGCTCCACCGGCGTGCCCAAGCCCGTCCTGGTCGGCCGCGACGCGCTCGCCGGGTACGTCGCCGCGATCGCCGCCCGCTACGAACTGACCCCCGCCGACCGGGTGCTGCTGTTCGCCCGCCCGTCCTTCGACGTGGCGCTGGAGGAGGTGCTGCCCGCGCTCGCCGCCGGCGCCGCCCTGGTCGTGCCGCAGCGCGAGGTGCCCACCGGGCCCGAGCTCGTCGCCGTGCTCGCCGCCCGCGGCGTCACCGTCGCCAACCTGCCGACCAGCTACCTGCTCGCCGTCCGCGAGGACCTGCGCGAGGCGCTGCGCGACGGCCTCTGGGCGCCCCGGCTGCTCGTCCTCGGCGGCGAGCGCCTGCCCGCCCGCGCGCTGACCGGCCTGATCGAGGCCACCACCGTGCTGAACGCCTACGGCGTCACCGAGGCCACCGTCACCTCCACCGTGTACGAGGTCACCGCCGCCGACGTGGCCGAGGACGGCGAGATCCCGCTCGGCGCCGAACTGGACGGCGTGCGCCTGCACGTCCTGGACGAGGCGCTGCGCCCGCTCCCGGCCGGCTGCGTCGGCGAACTCGCCGTCAGCGGAGCCCTGTTGGCCGACGGCTACCTCGGCCTGCCGGAGCCGACCGCGGCCCGCTTCGTCACCGTGCCCGCCCTCGGCGGCGAGCGCGTCTACCGCACCGGCGACCGCGGCTACCGCGACCTGCGCGGCCGGCTGTGCTTCCTCGGCCGCGCCGACAACCAGGTCAAGCTCCGCGGTCACCGGATCGAACTGGAGGAGATCGAGGCCGCCGCCTCCGCCGAACTCGGCGGCCGCTCCTGCGCGGTGGTGCTGCACACCGACCCGCAGGCCGGCCCGCGCCTGATCGGCTTCCTGGAGGGCGCCGACCGCCCCGACCAGGCCGCCCTGCACGCCGCGCTCGCCCAGCGGCTGCCCGGCGGGCTCGTCCCCGCCACCTGGACGGCCGTCGAGGCGATGCCCACCCTGCCCGGCGGCAAGCCCGACCGCGCCGCCCTCGCCCGGCTCGCCGACGAGGCCCCAGCCCAGGAGGCCGCCCCGGCCGCCGAGAGCGCCTTCGCCGACCCCGGCCAGGAACTGATCGCCGCCGCCTGGCGCGAGGTGCTCGGCCACGACCGCTTCACCGCCGAGTCCCACTTCTTCGAGGTCGGCGGCCACTCGCTGCTCGCCGCCCAGCTCGCCGCCTGGCTGGAGCCGCACCTCGGCAGCCGCCCGCCGCTGCGCACCCTGTTCCGCCACGCCGTCCTGGCCGACCAGGCCAGCGCCCTCACCGGCCAGCACCCCGGAAAGGCAGACCGCGCATGAGCGCCCCCTCCGCCGTCCTCGAAGACGCCCACCGCGAACTCGTCGACGCCTTCGAGAGCTTCGTCCGCCGCGAGCTCGTCCCGCTGGCCGCCGAACTGCCCGAGACCGCCGACGAGGTGCCCGCCGAACTGCGCGCCTACGTCCGCAAGCGCTCCGCCGCGCTCGGCTTCTACGCCGGCGACTACCCCGAGGAACTCGGCGGCGCCGACATGCCGTTCACCGCCGTCGTCCTGCTGCACCACGCCGCCGGGCGCAGCGGCTGCCCGCTCGCGCCGTACGCCCTGGCCGGCTCCGACGGCCCCAGCCCGCTGCTGCGGCACGGCACCCCCGAGCAGATCGAGCGCCACCTCGTGCCGCTGGTGCGCGGCGAGCAGACCCGCTGCCTCGCCCTCACCGAGCCGCACGCCGGCTCCGACGCGTTCCGCCTCACCACCACCGCCGTGCGCACCGCCGACGGCTGGGTGCTGAACGGCCGCAAGACCTTCGTCAGCAACGCCGACCGGGCCGGCCTGGTGCTCGTCGTCACCGCCACCGACCTCGGCGAGGGGGCCGGGCCCACCGCCGGCGCCACCGCCTTCGTCCTCCCGATCGACCAGCCCGGCCTGCGGATCGGCCAGCGCTACGAGGGCATGTCCGGCGAACCGCTGTTCGAGCTGCTGCTCGACCAGGTCACCGTCTCCACCGACGCCGTGATCGGCGGCGAGGAGGGCGTCGGCGCGGCCACCGCCCTCGCCATGGACAGCCTCTCCCGGGGCCGCCTGGTCGTCGCCGCGATGTGCAACGGCATCGCCGAGTACGCGCTGCGCATGGGCGTCGAGTACGCCCGCGAGCGGCGCGCCTTCGGCAAGGTGATCGGCGAGTACCAGCACGTCCAGGAGCACCTGGTGGCCACCCGGGCCGAGGTGGAGTGCTCCAAGCTGCTCACCCTCGCCTGCGCCCGGCTGGTCGACGACGGCACCGAGGCGCCGGAGAACGCGGCGCTCGCCAAGCTCACCGCCTCCGAGACCGCCGTGCGCGCGGTGGACCGCTCGCTCCAGGTGCACGGCGCCACCGGCTGGGTGCGCGGCCACCCGCTGGAGTTCCTGTACCGCTACGTGCGGATGACCACGATCATCGAGGGGACCTCCGAGGTCCAGAAGGTGATCATCGCCCGCTCCATGGGCCTGAACTGACAGTCCGTCAACGATCTGTCAACAGCCTGTCAACGGCCTGAACCACCTGGAGACGATGATGGAAACCCTGAGCATCGAATACGGCCGCCCGCACCAGGACGGCGCGGTCCTCGACCTGTTCGCCACCTGGGTGCACCGGACCCCGGACGCGCCCGCCCTGATCGACGGCGCCCGCACCTACAGCTACGCCGAACTCGACCGCCTCGCCGACACCGTGGCCGCGGCGCTGCGCGACCGGATCCGCCCCGGCGACCTGGTCGGCGTCTGCCTCGGCCACTCCGCCGCCCTGGCCGCCGTCACCCTCGCCACCGCCAAGCTCGGCGCCGTCCACCTGCCGCTCGGCCCGCGCCCCGGCGAGCGCCGGCTCCAGGCCGTCGCCGAGCAGCTGCGGCCCGCCTGCCTGGTCGGCGACCCGGCCCGGCTTCCCCAGGGCGGCGAGCAGCTGGCGCTCGACCTGGACCCGACCACCGACGTGGTCGCCGCGTTCGTCCCCGGCGAGCAGGTCCACGTGCCCGCCGGCACCCACTACGCGGTGCTCACCTCCGGCTCGACCGGCACCCCCAAGGCCGTCGCCGTCGGCGAGCCCGCCCTCGGCGCGCTGCTCCACTGGTACCGCGAGCTGACCGGCCTCGGCCCCGGCGAGCGGCACAGCCTGCTGATCGGCGTGTCCTTCGACCCGCACGTCCTGGAGCTGTGGGCCACCCTCACCTCCGGCGCCGCACTCACCCTCGCCCCCGAGGCCGTCCGCTGGGACCCGGGCGCGCTCACCGACTGGTGGCGCGAGGCCGGCGTCACCGTCAGCATCCTGCCCACCCCGCTCGCCGAACCGATCCTGGCGCGCGCGTGGCCGGACGGGCTGGCGCTGCGCCACCTCACCATCGGCGGCGACCGGCTGCGCCGCGCCCCCGGCCCGGACGTCACCGCGGCCGTCCACAACGCCTACGGCCCCGCCGAGGCCACCGTCACCACCACCGTGCACACCATGGCGCCCGGCCTCGACCACGGCGCCGGCGCACCCCCGATCGGGCTGCCCGTCCCGGGCGCGGTCGTCCTGGTCACCGACGAGGACGGCCGGCCGGTGCCGCGCGGCCAGGCCGGCGAACTGCGCATCGGCGGCCGGGGCCTGGCCGCCGGCTACCTCGACCCCGAGCTGACCGCCCGGCGCTTCGTCGGCGTGCCGCCCGGCGTGGACGGCATCGACCGGGTCTACCGCAGCGGCGACCGGGTCGTGATGGGCGCCGACGGCGTGCTGGAGTTCCACGGCCGGCTCGACGACCAGGTCAAGGTCAGCGGCGTCCGGGTCGAACCCGCCGAGGTCGAGGCCGCGTTCGAGCGCGACCCGCGGGTGCGCCGGGCCGTGGTGGCCGCGGCCCCGGCGCCGACCGGCGGCGTCCGGCTGCTCGCCTTCGTCCAGACCGTCGAGGGGCCCTCGGCGGCCGGCGCCGACGAACTGCTGGCGGCGGTCCGGCCGTGGCTGCCCGAGCAGGCCGTCCCGTCGGCCGTCCGCCTGGTCGACACCTTCCCGCTGGACGCCAACGGCAAGGTCGACCGCGCCGCCCTGCTGCTCGCCCCGGCCGCGGACGAGCCGGTCGCGGCGGAGGAGGGCGCCACGCCCACCGAGCGCACCGTGCTGCGCCTGTGCCGCGACCTGCTCGGCCGCGCCGACCTCGGGCCCGGCGACAACTTCCTCGCCTCGGGCGGCAACTCGCTCGCCGCCGCACGGCTGCTGGAGGCCCTGGAGGAGGAGTGCGGGGTGCGGCTGCGCGCGCCCCTGGTGCTGCGCCAGCCCGACCTGCGGGCCGTCGCCCGGCTGGTGGCGGAGCGGCAGCCGACCGCCGCCGCCGCCGTCTGACCGCCCGCCCGCCCGTACGACCTGCGCAGGGCGCCCCGGCCGTTCGCGGCCGGGGCGCCCGGAAGGGAACCATCATGCCCACCGCGACCCTCCCGGACCTGATCGCCCGGCACGCCCAGGAGTGCCCCGACGCCCTCGCCGTGACCGACGGCTCCACCGTTCTGACGTACCGTCAACTCCTCGACTCCTCCGCCCGGCTGGCCGCGACCCTGGCCGCCCGGGGGATCGGCCCCGGCAGCGCCGTCGGCCTGCTCTGCGCCCGTTCCACCCGCCTGGTCGTCGCCCAGCTCGCGATCTGGCGGACCGGCGCCCACGTCGTCCCGCTCGACCCGGCCTACCCGCGCCAGCGCATCGCCGAGATGACCGGGGACGCCGGAGTCCGGCTCGTCCTCGGCGACAAGACGCTGCTCGCCGAGGCCGGACTCGCCGAGGAGCAGACCCTCGCGCTGACCTCGACCCTCGTCCTGGCCGAGCCCGCCGCCCCGGCCGGGCACGGCCCCGACGCCGCCGGTGCGGCCGCCCCCGACGCCGCCGAGCCGGCCGCGCCCGCCCTGCTCTTCTACACCTCGGGCTCCACCGGCCGGCCCAAGGGCGTCATCGTCCCGCACAGCGCCGTCGCCGACCTGGTCACCGCCCAGGACGCGTTCACGCTCGGCCCCCGCGACCGGGTCCTGTTCCACTCCACGATCAGCTTCGACGCCTCCACCTTCGAACTGTGGGCCCCGCTGGCGCGCGGCGCCGCCGTCGCCGTCTCGCCGTCCGACCGGCCCACCGCCGAGGAACTCGTCCGCGACATCGAGCGGTTCGGCGTCACCACCGTGTTCATCACCACCGCCCTGTTCCACCACCTGGCGGCCCGGCAGTCCCGGATCTTCGGCGTGCTGCGCACCCTGGCCGTCGGCGGGGAGGCCCTGTCGCCCGAGTACGCCGGGGCGGTGCTGCGCGCCTTCCCCTGGCTCGAACTCTTCAACGTCTACGGGCCGACCGAGGCCACCACCTTCACCACCCTGCACCGGATCACCCCGGCCGACTGCACCACCGGCCCGGTCCCGATCGGCCGGCCCTTCGGCGGCGCCCGCGCCCTCGTCCTCGACCAGGAGCTCGCCCCGGTGCCGCCCGGCACCGTCGGCGAACTGTGGATCGCCGGCGGCCGGCTCGCCCAGGGCTACCTGGACCGGCCGGAGCTGACCGCCGAGCGCTTCCGCGACCTGCCCGGCACCGGCCGCGCCTACCGCAGCGGCGACCTCGTCCGCCAACGCCCCGACGGCGCACTGGAGTTCCACGGCCGCACCGACGACCAGGTGAAGGTCCGCGGCTTCCGGATCGAACCCGGCGAGGTCGAGCACGCGCTGCTGCAGTTCCCCGAGGTCGCCGAGGCGGCCGTGGTGGTCCGCCGGCCCGGCCACACCGACGCCGCGCTCACCGCCTGCCTGGTCCTCGCCGACGGCAGCCGACCGGCCGTCGAAACCCTCCGCACCCGGCTCGCCGACCGGCTGCCCGCCCACCTGGTGCCCACCGCCTGGACCGTACTCGCCGCCCTGCCGCTGACCGGCACCGGCAAGATCGACCGCCGCGCCCTCGCCGCCACCGACGAGACGTCCCCCGACGGACCCGGCACCGCCGCCGCCCTCACCCCGATCCAGCAGGCCGTCGCCACCGCCTGGACCCGCGCCCTGGAACGCCCGATCACCGACCCGGCCGCCGACTTCCTCGCCGAGGGCGGCCACTCGCTGCTCGCCATGTGGGTCGTCGACGACCTCCGCGAGGACCTCGGCGTCGAACTCTCGCTCGCCGACTTCCTCGGCCACCCCACCGTCGCCGGCCAGGCCGACCTGCTCGAACGAGCCCTGCGCGCCGCGCACGACGACACCCCGCAAGGAGCCACCCGATGACCGCCGAGCACCCGGCCGTCGACCAGACCGCCGACCAGGCCGACCTGCTGCGCCGCGCCCGCCGCAACCGCCCCGCCGCGGGCGGGCGCCCGGCGGCCCCGCAGAGCGCGCCGGCCGGCCAGGGCGACGGCCCGGCCGGCCCCGCCCCGCTCTCGCACGCCCAGCAGCGAATGTGGCTGATGGACCACCTCGGCCAGGGCGGCGCCCTCTACAACGTCCCGCTCGCCACCCGCCTGCGCGGACCGCTCGACCCCGCCGCCCTCGCCACCGCCCTCACCGGCCTCACCGAGCGCCACGCCGTCCTGCGCACCCGCTACGGCCGCCAGGGCGACCAGCCGCACCAGCAGACCGACCCGGTCACCCCGGTGCCGCTGCGCACGGTGGACGCCACCTGGGAGAACGGCGCAGGGAACAACGCCCCCGCCCTGCTCGCCGCCGAGGCCGCCCGCCCCTTCGACCTCGCCACCGGCCCGGTCCTGCGCGCCCTGCTGCTGCGACACGACCCGCAGGACCACACCCTGCTCCTGAACATCCACCACATCGCCGTCGACGGCGGCTCGCTGCCCGTCCTCGCCGCCGACCTGGCCGCCCTCTACGCCGCCGCCCGCGACGGCGTGGCGCCCCAACTCCCGCCGCCCGGACCGTCGTACGCCGAGTACGCCCGTGAGGAGCGCACCCGCGACGCCGAACTCACCAGCGCCGCCGACGCCCGCGCCCGGCACCTGGCCGGCGCCCGCCCGCTGCCACTGCTGCGGCCCACCCCGCCCGGGGCGCGCGAGCGCCGGGCCACCCTGCACACCGCCCCGCTCGCCCCCGCCACCGTCGAGGGCCTGCGCCGGCTCGGCGCCCGGCACGGCGCCACCCTGTTCGCCGTCGTCCTGGCCGCCGCCTTCGCCACCCTGCGCACCGCCGCCGACCAGGCCGACCTCACCCTCGGCTGCGCCAGCGGCCAGCGCCTGCGGCCCGAACTGCGCCGCACCGTCGGCCTCGGCGTCAACACCCTCGCGGTGCGCGCCGACCTGGCCGGCGATCCCACCTTCACCGAGGTGCTCGGCCGGGCCCGGACCGCGCTGCTCGACGCGCAGCAGCACCACGAGATCCCGTTCGACCTGATCGTCGAGCGGCTCGGCGCGGCGGCCCGCGGCGCCGACGGCACCCCGCTGCTGTCCGTCAGCTGCGACCTCGTCCGCCCTGCCGAGCCGCTCACGCTGCCCGGCCTCACCGCCGAGGACGTCGAACTCGACCTGGGCCTGGCCAAGTTCGGCCTCGCCCTGCTGGTCGAGGACGGCCCGCAGCCGCGCTGCCTGGTCCAGCACGACCGGGACGCCCTCGACGAGACCACCGCCGAGCACCTGCTCAGCGCCTTCGCGGACCTGCTCGCCGCCGTCGCCGCCGACCCCGACCAGCCCCTCTCCGCACTCCCCGGCACCCGCCTGGCCACCGCCCGGCACCCGGCCCTCGCCGCGCTGTCGGCCGACCCCCGGGTGGTCGAGGCGGCCGTCGTCGAGACCGCCGACGGCCCGCCGCTCGCCTACGCCGTGGTGCGCGGCCCGGTCGCCCCGACCGGCGTCGAACTGCGTGCCGCCCTGCGCCGCCACGTCGACCCCGCCCACCTGCCGGCCGCCGTCACCCTGCTGGACCGGTTGCCCCGGCACGCCGACGGGACCCCGGACCGCGGCCGGCTGCCCGGCGCGGCCCCGACCGCCCCCGAGCGGTCCGGCCCGCTCGACACCGTCCGGACGGCCTTCGGCGAACTGCTCGGCACCACCCCGCCCGCCGACGGCGACTTCTTCGCCCTCGGCGGCCACTCCCTGGTCGCCGTCCAGCTCGCCGAACGCCTGCGCACCCGCACCGGTCTGCCGCTCACCGGCCTGGACGTGCTGGAACAGCGCACCCCGCGCGCCCTTGCCGCCCTGCTCGCCACCCGCGAGGACGAGCGCCGCGCCGCCCCCGCCCGCACCGGCTCCCGCCCGGGCACCCGCACCCGCGCGGGCACCGTGCTGCTCACCGGAGCCACCGGCGGAGTCGGCGCGGCCGTCCTCCAGGAACTGATGGCCCAGGGCCGCCCGGTCCGGGCCCTGGTCCGGCCCGAGTCCGCCCACCTGCCCGCCCTGCACGGCGCCGAACTGGCCGAGGGCGACCTCGCCGACCTCGACAGCCTGCGCCGCGCGGTCGAGGGCGTCGACGCCGTCATCCACGCCGCCTGCACCTTCACCGAGCACGCCGTCGACCTCGCCGCGATGCGCGCCCTGGTCGAGGGCTGGCGCGGCGGCCCGTTCGTCTTCGTCAGCAGCATCGACGCCTACGGCCGCCCGTCCGGCACCGACGTCCCCGAAGGCGGCCCGACCGGCGAACCGGTCAGCCCCTACGGGCAGGCCAAGCTGGACTGCGAGCGCATCCTGTTCGAGGCGGCCGCCACCGGCCGGGGCCCGGCCACCGTGGTCCGCGCCCCGATCGTCTGGGGCCCGCACCAGCGCCTGCGCGACCAGCTCCGCTGGGGCTCCACCGGCGACCTCTACCAGGCCGCCCTGGCCGGCCGCCCGATCGCCCTGCCCGCCCCCGCCCCCGGCGACCGCCCCACCTGGTACGGCGCCGCCTGGGTGCACTCCGCCGCCCTGGCCCGCGCGCTCGCCGCCTGCGTCGCCGACGGCAACCCGGCGGCCGGCCGGATCGTCAACGCCGTCAACGGGCACGTCTCCTGGGCGGACTTCACCGGCGAGCTCGTGCGCCTGCTCGACTCCGGCAGCCCGCTGGACCTGCGCCCCGACGCCGATCCCGAACTCCGCCGCCCCTGGCACTACCGCGCGGAGACCCTCGCCGCCCCGCTGAGCCCCGAGCCGGGCGAGGACTGGCGCACCGTCCTGGCGGCGATGGTCGGCTGACCTGCACCGCTCCGCGTCGCGGCGGCCGGCCCGAGGCCGGCCGCCGCGGCCGTTCGGGGGGCCGCCGCGGCTATATGATCACGCGGCCGAGATCACGTCACGGGGGAGCACGAGAACAGCGATGGCCGGGCAGGCAGTACTCGCACCGCCGAGGGAGCTCCGCACCTGGTTCGGCCGGCGCTCGGTGCGGATGACCGGATCCGCGCTGGTGTGGCAGGAGGAACCGGAGGCCTTCCACATCCCCTACGGCCGGATCCACCGGGTGCACGCCGTCCCCGGCCGGGGCGTGCTCTGGGACCTGTGCGTCGAGGTCGACCCGCCGGGGCGCGGCGAGCGCTCCGAGTTCCGCCTGGGCACGACCGACGCCAAGGCCCAGGCGTTCGCCGACGCCATCAACGCGCAACGGCTGAAACGACTCGCCGAGGCCCTGGCCGACCCGACGCGGATCCGTGTCGAAGCGTTCCGGCGGCCCCGGCCGCTGCGGCCCGCCGGCTGGCAGCTCGCCCTCCTCGCCCTGTTCGCCGGCTGCCTCACCGAGTCCGTCGCCCTGGCCCTGCTCGGCCACCCCGTGCGGGCCGGGTTCGTCTGGGCCGGCTTCACCGCCTGGTGGGTGAGCGCCGCCTGGGCGGCGAACCTGCCCTGGCAGCTCCGCTACTGGCGCCAGCAGCAGGCACTGGGCGAGCTCCGCCCGGCGGAGTTCACCGGCTCCTACCTCGGGGAGTACCGGGTGCACGACGTCCGCGGCCACTCCCGCAGCACCCGGCGCACGCTCCGGTACACCTACCGGGTGACCGACCAGCTCGGCACGGCGCAGCGGCACGAGTGCAGCGCCGCCGACGTGCAGGACGTGGCGCGGCCCCGCACGGTCCTGGTGGTGCCCGGCCGCCTGTCGGCGGACACCCCGGGCAGGCTCGCCGGCCACCTGGTGTGGATGGGCGTCACCGGCCTGCCGACCCTGGTCGCGGGCCTGGTCGGCCTGGTCCTCGTCCCGGGCCTGCTGCTGCCCTGAGCCGCCGACGGCCCACCCGGTGCCGACCACCCCCGCCCACCCGGGTGGCGCGTCCGGCCTGTACTCCGGGTCCGTCTCCCGCCCCACCCGACGCGCGCCCTTCCGTTTGCGGCGGCCCGGGCGGGGGTGTGGGGGCGCTGTGCGGGCGCTGGAGATCCACTGGAGGCCGCCTCAAGGCGGGTGGTTCGTGGCGGGTTGGGTGTGTTCTGGTGGATGGCGAAGCAGACCCGCCCCAGGTCCTGTCCGGCCGGACAGGACCCGGTTCGGGGCACGCCGGGGGACGGTAGACGCTCGCGCATGGATGTGAGTGTGGAGGCTATGGTTCGCCGGCCCGGAGTGGATTTGACTGGTGGACATGAGGACGGACGCGCAGGGTTCGCAGAACCGGCCGGGTCCGCTGGTTTCGTCGACTTCTTCTCCGAATGGGGTGGCTGCTGTGGTTGCCAAGGGTGTTGTGGATCTTCCGGTCGGTGCTGGTGTGGTGCTGGTGGTGGGTGGGACGGGGAAGACCGGTCGGCGGGTGGCGGAGCGGTTGTCGGGGTTGGGGTACGGGGTGCGGGTGGGGTCGCGGTCGGGGGCGGTGGCGTTCGACTGGCACGACGAGGGGACGTGGGAGGCGGCGCTGGAGGGGGTGAGTGCGGCGTATCTGACGTACTACCCGGATCTGGCGTTTCCGGGGGCGGTGGAGGCGGTGGGGGCGTTCGCCCGGTTGGCGGCGCGGCGTGGTGTGGGGCGGCTGGTGCTGCTGTCGGGGCGTGGTGAGGAGGCGGCGGAGGCGGGGGAGAAGGCGGTGATGGAGTCGGGGACCGCGTGGACGGTGGTGCGGTGCGCGTGGTTCAACCAGAACTTCAGTGAGAGTTTCTTCCTGGATCCGGTGCTGGCGGGGGAGTTGGCGTTGCCGGTGGGGGGCGCGGTGGAGCCGTTCGTGGATGCGGAGGACATCGCGGAGGTGGCGGTGGCGGCGTTGACGCGGGCGGGGCATGCGGGGGAGGTGTACGAGTTGACGGGGCCGCGGTTGCTGTCGTTCGCGGAGGTGGCGGTGGAGTTGTCGCGGGCGACGGGTCGTGAGGTGCGGTTCGAGGCGGTGTCGGAGGCGGCGTACCGGGGGGTGTTGGAGGAGGCGGGTCTGCCGGGGGACTTCGCGGAGCTGTTCTCGGTGATCCTGGACGGTCGTAACGCCTCGTTGGGGGACGGGGTGCGGCGGGCGCTGGGGCGTGAGCCGCGCGACTTCGCCGACTTCGCCCGCGAGGCCGCCGCGTCCGGGGTCTGGGACGTGTGAGCCGCCCGCCGCTCCGCACAACTCGCATGCCAGTCAGTTTCGTTGATCTTCGGTGCCGGGCCTCGCCGGCCTCCTGACCGTCCATCCGGGTCGAACCCGGGAGCGGTACGGAAGCCGGTGCCCGGGCACCGTGGTGGCCCCCGCGCTGGGCGGGGGCCGGGGAGAAATCGAAGGATTACCGATGCGCTCGAACCAGACCGCGACTCCAGCTTCCTACTCCGCTCCATCCTCCTTCGGCGGCCTCGCGCCGGGCGCCTCGGCGGCCCCCGCCGCACGGAGCAAGGCCGCCGGGCCCGTCCTGGCGGGCGCCACCATCGCGATGGGCCTGATGGCGGGCCTGTTCTTCGCCTTCGACGTGTCCGTGATGCCGGGCCTCGCGGCGGGCGACGACCGGACGTACGTGACGGCGATGCAGCACATCAACAAGTCGATCGAGAACGGCATGTTCGGCCTGGTCTTCGTCGGCGCCTTCGTGGCGACGGGCGTGGCGGCCTGGCTCCAGCACAAGGCCGGGCGACGGCAGGCGGCACTGTGGGCCGCCGGGGCGACGGTGCTCTACGTGGTGGCCGTGATGGTCACCATGGGCGTCAACATCCCGCTCAACAACCAGCTGGCGCAGGCCGGCGACCCGTCCCAGATCACCGACTTCGCGGGCGTGCGCGCCAAGTTCGAGGGCACCTGGGTGGCCACCAACATGCTCCGCACGCTGCTCTGCACGGGGGGCCTGGCGGCCCTGACCCGGGCGCTGGTCCTGCACGGCCGCGCCTCGCGCTGAACGGCCCGGCCCCGCAACGGGGTTGCCGCCCCTGGTGGATCCCCACCGGGGGCGGTCGCCGTGCCCGGACCTGTGCTCGGACCTGCTCCCGGCCTTGTCTCCGCGGCTGGTCAACCCGCCGGGCGGCTGGCCGAATTCACCCCCGGCCGGTCGCGGCGGCGGCGCCCTTCGGCGCAGACTGGTCGGTACAGGGCGGTTCCGGCACCAGGGGCAGGGGGCAGGCATGGCCGTACATTCCGGCAGGCGCAGGGCGGTTGGGCGGATTCGGACCGCGATCGGCGCACTCGCCGTCGCCCTGGTGGCGGGAGCGGCGGTCGCGGTGCCGGCCGCACCGGCCGAGGCGGCGGGCGCCAAGGCCTACCAGGGCGGGAAGGTCGTCTACCTCACCTTCGACGACGGCCCCAGCCCCACCTACACGCCGAGGATCCTCGGGATCCTCGCCCGCTACGGTGTGCGCGCGACGTTCTTCGAGATCGGGCAGAACGTCGCCGCCCACCCGGCGCTCACCGGGCAGGTCGCCCGGGCGGGCCACAGCGTGCAGAACCACTCCTGGTCGCACCCGGACCTGCGCCGGCTCTCGGCCTCCGCCGTCAACGCCCAGGTGGCGAACACGGACAAGGCGATCCGCGCCCAGACCGGCCGCACCCCGAGCTGCCTGCGCCCGCCCTACGGTGCGGTCAACGGCGCGGTGCGCTCGCGCGCGGCGGCGCTCGGCAAGCAGGTCGTGCTGTGGTCGGTGGACCCGACCGACTGGTCCCGGCCGGGAACGGCGGCCATCCAGTCCCGGGTGCTGAAGAACGTCCGCCCGGGCTCGGTGATCCTGCTGCACGACGGCGGCGGAGACCGCAGCCAGACGGTCGCCGCACTTCCGACGATCCTCTCCACCCTCAAGTCGCGCGGGTACACCTTCGGGACCCTCTGCGGCTAGGGCAAGATCCGCCGGACAGGCCGTAGCCCCCGGACACGCCTTCGAACTCCCACGAAGCAAGCGGGAGTTCGAAGGCGTATCCGGGGGTCCGACCGGGCGCGGGGTCAGGCCTGGCCGTGCAGGATCAGCGCCCAGGCGAGGCAGGCGACGGCGGCGGTGCAGAGCAGGGCGCGCAGCACGTTGAAGCGGACCCAGCGGGCTTCGAAGCGCCCCCGGACGGCGGCCGGGTCGGTGATGCGCCGGGGCTCGCCGCCGGCGGCGAGTTCGTCGTTGAGCGGGATGTTGACGGAGCGGGTGACGCCGATCGCGGCGATGTAGAGCACCAGGGCGGCCACGGTGGCGGGTAGCGCGTGGTGGCCGTCGGAGGGCAGGTGGAGGGCGACGGCGGCGCCGGTGGTGAGGAGCGCGCCGACGAAGCCGAGGACGAACCAGCCGTTCAGGATGGCCACGTTGATGCGCTGCATGACCTCGATGAAGGTGCGGTCCTCGACCCGCGCGAGCGCGGGCATGACCGAGCACGCGAAGGCGTAGAACAACCCGGCGGTCAGTCCACAGGTGACGGTGGCCGCCACCAGTGCGAGTGTGCGTGCCAGTTCCATCTTCGTAGCCCCTCACTGTCTCTGCGTATCTGCTATCTGCGTATCGGTTCGTGCCCCCGTGCGCCGATCATCCGGCATCCGGGCCGCCCGGGCCACCTCGATCACTCAAGACCCTCTCAAATGACGAACCGTCAAATGATGTCTTGCCGTCTACACTTGGGGCCATGGACACTCTGACGGGACTCCTCGACGGCCCCAAGGCCCGCGGTGCGTTCCTGCTGCGCTCGATCCTCACCCCGCCGTGGTCGCTGCGGATCGAGGACCGGGCCCCGCTGTCGGTGGTGACGATGGTCCGCGGCGAGGCCTGGATCCTGCCCGAGCGCGGTACGCCGCTGCTGCTGCACCCCGGCGACGTGGCGATCGTCCGCGGCCCGGAGCCGTACACGGTGGCGGACGACCCCGACACCCCCGTGGACGTGATCGTCGGCCCCGGGCAGGTCTGCACGCGCGGCGGGGTGGACGTCTCCGAGGTGATGTCGCTCGGCGTCCGGACCTGGGGGCAGGGCCGGGAGGGGGACCAGGCGTCCTCGGTGGTCCTGTCCGGCACCTACCAGGCCGAGCACGAGATCGGCCAGCGCCTGCTCGGCTGCCTGCCCGCCCTGCTGGTCCGCCCGGCCGGCACCGGCGCCGACGACACCCTGGTGCACCTGCTGGCCGCCGAGATAGGGCGCAACGAGCCCGGTCAGGAGCTGGTCCTGGACCGCATCCTGGACCTGCTGGTCGTCTCCGTGCTGCGCTCCTGGCTCGCCGCCCCCGACTCCGGCGCCCCGGCCTGGTACCGCGCCCAGCACGACGCCGTCGTCGGGCCGGTGCTGCGGCTGATGCACGACGACCCGGCCACCGCCTGGACGGTCGCCGACCTCGCCCAGCGGGTCGGGGTGTCGCGGGCGGGCCTGGCCCGCCGCTTCACCGGCCTGGTCGGCGAACCGCCGATGGCCTACCTGGCGGGCTGGCGGCTGGCCGTGGCCGCCGACCTGCTGCGCGAACCCGAGTGCACCGTCGCCTTCGCGGCCCGCAAGGTCGGCTACAGCAACGCCTTCGCCCTCTCTGCGGCCTTCAAGCGCGTCCGCGGTGTCAGTCCGCAGGAGCACCGCCGCCTCGCCGCGACCGGCACCCCGGCCCAGCAGGCCGGCTTCTCCGGCCCGGCGGAGACGGTCATCCTGGCGGGCTGACGCCGCGGCCGCCGCCGACGGCCAAGGCCTGGGAATCCAAGACCGGGAATCCAAGGCTGCAATCCCATTTGCCTAAACCCATTAGGCAATCCCATACTGGCTATAGCCGGATGGCAGAAGGTGCACGGCACGGGCAGGACCCGCACAGAACGCGATGGAACAGCGATGAACACCTCTTTCACCACCCCCGTCACCGAGGCCCTGCTGCACGGCCACCTCGACGTCGAGCACACCGGGCGCGGCCTGCTGCCGCACCGCCTGCCCGCCCGGGCACGCCGGCAGATCCCCGACGAACAGCTCGCGATCGCCGAGTCCCAGCCCAGCGGCGTCCGGCTGGCCTTCCGCACCCGCGCCACCGCGATCGACCTGCACACCGTCCCGACCAAGCGGGCCTACGTGGGCGTGCCCACCCCGCCCGACGGGATGTACGACCTCCTCGTCGACGGGCGGCTGACGGCGCAGACCACGGTGTCCGGCGGCAACCTGCGCACCATCGACCTGGCCACCGGCCGCGTCGAGCTGACCCATGGCCCGCCCGGCACCGCCCGGTTCACCGGTCTGCCCGCACGGGACAAGACCGTCGAGATCTGGCTCCCGCACACCGAGACCACCGAACTCCTCGCCCTCGACACCGACGCCCCCGTCACCCCGGCCCCGGACGGCACCCGCCGGCGCTGGCTGCACCACGGCAGCTCGATCAGCCACGGCTCCAACGCCACCCACCCGACCGGCACCTGGCCCGCCCTGACGGCGGCCGCGGCCGGCGTCGACCTGGTCAACCTGGGCTTCGGCGGCAGCGCCCTGCTCGACCCGTTCACCGCCCGCGCCATCCGCGACACCCCCGCCGACCTGATCAGCCTGAAGATCGGCATCAACCTCGTCAACGCCGACGTGATGCGCCTGCGCGCCTTCGTCCCGGCGGTGCACGGCTTCCTCGACACCGTCCGCGAAGGACACCCGGCCACGCCGCTGCTCGTCGTCTCCTCGATCCTCTGCCCGATCCAGGAGGACACCCCGGGGCCCCTCGCCGCCGACTTCAGCACCGGGGCACTGCGCTTCCGGGCCACCGGCGACCCGGCCGAGACCGCGGCGGGCCGCCTCACCCTCACCGTCATCCGGACCGAACTCGCCCGCATCGTCGCCGCCCGCGTCGCCGACGGCGACCTCAACCTGCACTACCTGGACGGCCGTTCGCTCTACGGCCAGACCGACCACGACGACCACCCGCTCCCCGACGACCTGCACCCGGACCAGTCCGGCCACCACCGCATCGCCGAGCACTTCACCCGCCTCGCCTTCGGAGACACCGGCCCGTTCGCGGACTGACCCGCCCGCCGCCGCCCTCGTGCGCGACAATGATGCGATCAAGGGTCAATGGCCAAGGGGGAGAAGGTCGATGAAGCACGCGAGGACCGTGATGGCCGCAAGCCTGGCCGCGGCCGGGGCAGCCGTGGCACTGGCCGGTTGCGGATCGGTGAGCGCACCGGGCAGTGCGACCGGCGGTACGCCGGTCGGCAGCGCCCCCGCCACCGCGACCACCCCGGCCCGAGAACCCGGTCAGGCCGGGGCCGAGGCCCTGGCCCGCCACGACCGGCTCTTCCCCCAGGTCGCGGCGAAATGCGCGGGCGTCGCCGCCACACCGCCGTCCGCCCCGGCCGCCGCCCCCACGGGCGACGGCGGTACCTGGGCCGACAAGTACGCGGAGAACCACGCCTACAAACAGACCGTCAGGCTCCTCGCCGACGCCCAATGCCGCGGCGCGGCCCACGCGGCACGGATCGCGGACGCCCTGCGGCCCGCCGGCGCGCCGGCCGTCCTCGACGAAGCCGGCCTCCGCGCGGCCCTCCAACGCCTCGGCTACCCGGCCGAGCTGGTCAACGTCCGCACCTCCGCCGGCGCCCCCGGCTTCGACCTCGAAATCCCCGAAGCCGTTCTCTGCGTCAGCGGCCTGCTGACCGCCCGGCCCGACATCCGCCCGCACGGCATGTACCTGGACGGCGGCTGCACCGAGCCCAAGGGCGGCCACTGACCAGGCCCACTGACCAGGCCCGCTGACCCGGCCGCGGAGGCCGGGCAGGGAGCAGCAGCCTGCGGGGGACGTTCCCCGGGCGTTCACCGTGCGGAGGCCGGCCGTCCGGTCAGCGGTCCGCGTCGTGCCCCTAGCGTCGCGATCACCGTGTACGGCCCGAGGAGCTGCCCCGATGAACCACCATCAGAACGACCTTCCCCACGACGACCACGGGTCGAGCTGCCCGCGGACCGTCGGGTTCGACTCCGACGCGCCGGCGGCGGCCGGACGCCGCGCCTTCCTGCGCGCGACGGGGCTGGTCGGCGCCGGGCTGGCGGTCCTCGGGGCGGGCTCCACAACGACGGCGACGGCGGCAGCGGCGGACGGGCCCACCGACGCGACGGCCGACGCCTTCGGCGCGCCCGCCGCCGCGGACGACGGCCGGGGCGCCTGGGATCCGGACCCGGACGGCCCCCGCTTCTCCCTGGCGGTGATGCCCGACACCCAGTACCTCTTCGACGACGACCGGATCCACCCCGCCCCGCTGGAGGCCTCGCTGCGCCACGTGCTGGACGGCAGCGACGAGAACTTCGTCTTCCTCGCGCACCTGGGCGACGTCACCCAGAACGGCAAGGCCGAGGAGTTCGCCGCCGCGGGCAAGGCCTTCACCCTCCTCGACCGCCACGGCGCGGCCTACAGCGTCCTGGCCGGCAACCACGACGTCGGCTCGGGCGGCGACGACCAGCGGGGCCGGACGGCGTACCTGGACACCTTCAACCCGGCCCGGTTCGCCCGCTCTGCGACCTTCAAGGGCGCGAGCCCGGACGGCTACAACACCTACCACCTGTTCCGGGGAGCCGGCCGGGACTGGATGGTGCTCTCGCTGGACTGGCGGCTGTCCGACCGCGGCTTCGCCTGGGCGAACTCGGTGATCGCCCAGCACCCGACCGTGCCGGTCATCCTCACCACCCACGACCTCGCCTACGCCGACGACGGCGGCGCCGCCCAGCTGTCCGACCACGGGCACGCCCTCTGGGACAGGCTGATCAGCGGCAACGACCAGATCTTCCTCACCCTGAACGGCCACTACTGGCCGCCCGGCAGCACCACGCTGACCAACAAGGCCGGCCACGACGTCCACGTCCACATCACCAACTACCAGAACCGGTACTACGGCGGCGCGGCGATGATCCGCGCCTACCGCTTCGACCTGGACCGCAACACCATCGACGTGCGGACGTACTCGCCCTGGATCCAGCAGCTGGCGGCCGAGAAGGTCAACCGCCTCGCCAGCGAGGAGATCGAGCTGACCGGCCCGGTGGACAGCTTCTCGGTGCAGGTGGACTTCGCGCGGCGGTTCGCCGGCTTCGCCCCGGTCCCGGCCCGCCCGGCCCGCCCCGCACGTCAGCTGACGATCCCGGGAACGGTCGCCTACTGGCGCTTCGACGGCGGACGGCCGGACGGCAGCGCCGTCGCCGACTCCCAGGTCGTCAAGGACCTGAGCGGCCACGGCAACGACCTCGTGAGCCAGACCGCCCCGGGCAGCCCGGCCGGGACGCTCACCTGGTCCACCGAGTCCCACCCCGACCAGCCCGGCCGCGGCAGCCTCTACTTCGCGGGCCGGGGCAAGCCGGTCCAGGGCGCGTACCTGCAGACCGTCGCCAAGGCCCCGATGAACGCCGACACCTTCCAGCAGGGCTACACCTTCGAGGCGTTCTTCAAGCTGCCGGCCGACTGGGACGCCGGCCGCAACGCCTGGACGGCGCTGCTCAGCCGCTGGGGCACCAGCGGGGAGGCGGGGAAGAGCGGCCCCGACACCGACCCGCAGGAGCCGGTCGCCACGCTCAGCCTGTCCGGCGGGCGGGAACTGCAGTGGTGCGTCTACCCGACCAACCTGAGCGGCCCCGTCACCAACTGGGGCCACGAACTCCCGCTCGGCGCCTGGTGGCACGTCGCGGTCGTCAACAACAAGCGGCTCACCCGGATGTACGTGAACGGCTGCGAGGTCGTCCGCAACCCCTCGACACCGTCCGAGGGCCTCAGCACCCTCGGCCACCCCTGGCTGCTCGGCGGCTACGAGTACGGCGGCGCGCTCAACCAGGTGTTCCACGGCTGGATCGGCGACGTCCGGGTGGTCAACCGCCCCCTGCCGGTCCGGGACTTCATGATCTCCTGACACCCCGCGCCCCGGGGCGCCCGCCCCACGGGCGCCCCGCCGTCAGCCTCCCAGGGCCAGCAGCGAGGCCCACAACGCCAGGACGGACAGCACCAGCGCCGACGGGACGGTGAGCAGGCCGAGGCGGGTGAACTCGCCCAGCCGGACGGTGCTGCCGTGCTGCTGGACGATCTTGCGCCACAGCAGGGTGGCCAGGGAGCCGGCGTAGGTGAGGTTGGGGCCGATGTTCACGCCGAGCAGCATCGCCAGCACCGCACCCGGGCCGGAGGCCGCCGTCAGCGGCAGCAGGACCAGGACGGCGGGCAGATTGTTGATCACGTTCGCGAGGACGGCGGCCAGCGCGGCGACCGCGAGCAGGGACGGCAGGCCGGTGCCGGCGGGGACCACGTGGCCGAGCGCGGTGGCGAGGCCGTTGTCGACGACGGCGCGGACGACGATCGCGAGGGCGACGACGAAGGCGAGGAACGGAACGTTCGCGGCCCGGACGACCGCCGTCGGCGTGATGCGGCGCCGGGCGAGCGCCCGGCCGGCCAGCACGAGGGCTCCCGCCGCGGCCGCCCACGCCGGATTGACGCCCAGCGCGGAGGTGAGGACGAACCCGCCGAGCGTGCAGGCCACGACGACAAGCGCGAACAGCGGCAGCTCGGGGGCCACCTCGTCCGGTGGCGGCGGGGCCGCGCTGTCCAGGTCGGCGGCGAAGAACCGGCGGAAGACCACGTACTCGGCGCCGATCGCCACCAGCCACGGCAGGGCCATCAGCGCGGCGAACCGGGTGAAGCTCAGGCCGCTGGCCGCGAACGCCAGCAGGTTGGTCAGGTTGGACACCGGAAGCAGCAGCGACGCGGTGTTCGACAGGTGCGCGCAGGCGTAGACGTGCGGCTTCGGCCGGGCGCCGAGCCGGGTGGCGGTCGCGAACACCACCGGGGTCAGCAGCACCACCGTCGCGTCCAGGCTCAGCACCGCGGTGATCACCGAGGACAGGGCGAACACCTGCACCAGCAGCCGTCCGGGCCGCGCGGCGGTCCGGGCCATCCACGCCCCGCAGGCGTGGAACAGTCCCTCCTCGTCGCACAGCTGCGCCAGCACCAGCACTGCGGCCAGGAACCCGACCACCGGCCCCAGCCGTTCGGCCTCCTCCAGCGCGTGCGCGGGCGATATGGCGCCGGTGGCGACCAGCAGGGCGGCGGCGGGCACCGCGACGGCGGCCTCGGGCCAGCCCCACGGCCGGACGACGGCGCAGGCCAGTACGGCCAGCAGCAGTACCAGTGCCAGGCCCTCCGCGAGCGGGGTGTTCAGTGCGGGCTCCCTTCGAGACCAGCCGAGTCCGGCTGACGGCCACCCGGACGGGTGCGCCGGCTTGCGTCCCTTCGAGCGACCCGCCCGGCTCTCTGGACCGGCGGCCGGACTGAACTGCTGCTATGAATTTTTTGAGCCTATCTGTCCGGCTCCCGTTTTTTTGAGGAGGCATCCTCATGGGTGCGGTTGCAACAACTTCAGCCGACGCCGCCGTGGTGCACATTCTCTGGATCAATGCGGGTCTGAGCTGCGACGGGGACTCGGTCTCCCTGACCGCGGCGATGCAGCCCAGCATCGAGGAGATCGTCACCGGCGCACTCCCCGGCCTGCCGAAGGTCGCCGTCCACTGGCCGCTGATCGACTTCGAGTGCGGTCCGGTCCAGGGCGCGGACAACTTCGTGGAGTGGTTCTTCAAGGCGGACCGCGGCGAGCTCGACCCCTTCGTCCTGGTCGTCGAGGGTTCCATCCCGAACGAGACGATCAAGGAGGAGGGCTACTGGTGCGGCTTCGGCGACGACCCGGACACCGGCCAGCCGATCACCACCAGTGAGTGGCTGGACCGCCTCACCCCCAAGGCCACCGCGGTGGTCGCCATCGGCACCTGTGCCACCTACGGCGGCATCCACGCGATGGCCGGCAACCCGACCGGTGCCATGGGCGTGCCCGACTACCTGGGCTGGGACTGGAAGTCCAAGGCGGGCCTGCCGATCGTCTGCGTGCCGGGCTGCCCGATCCAGCCCGACAACTTCGCCGAGACGCTGACCTACCTGCTGTACCAGCTGGCCGGTTCCGCGCCGATGATCCCGTTGGACGACAAGCTGCGTCCGGCCTGGCTGTTCGGCGCGACCGTGCACGAGGGCTGCGACCGCGGCGGGTACTACGAACAGGGCCAGTTCGCCACCGACTACGGCACGCCCGAGTGCCTGGTGCGCCTCGGCTGCTGGGGCCCGGTCGTCAAGTGCAACGTCGCCAAACGCGGCTGGATCAACGGCATCGGCGGCTGCCCCAACGTCGGCGGCATCTGCATCGCCTGCACCATGCCGGGCTTCCCCGACAAGTTCATGCCGTTCATGGACCCGCCGCCCGGCTCCCGGGTCTCCACGGGCGCCAGCTCGGCGTACGGGGCGGTGATCCGCCGCCTGCGCACGATCACGGGCCGGACGGTCGACCAGGAGCCCAAGTGGCGGCACACCGGGCGCCGTCTGACCACCGGTTACCGCCCGCCGTGGTGACCCCTTTCCCCCTTCGGCCCGCCCGCCCCGCCCGGGGCGGGCGGGCCGTTGCAGAGCCTCCTCCCGCTGACAGAAGGGCATGACAGACGATGGCACCGACGACCAGGACGGCCGGCGACGGCAACGGTCTGGTGGAGATGTCCTGGGACCCGATCACCCGGATCGTGGGCAGCCTGGGCATCCACACGAAGATCGACTTCAAGCAGAAGAAGGTCGCGGAGTGCTACAGCACCTCCTCGGTCTTCCGCGGCTACAGCGTCTTCATGCGCGGCAAGGACCCGCGCGACGCGCACTTCATCACCAGCCGGATCTGCGGCATCTGCGGCGACAACCACGCCACCTGTTCGGTCTACGCGCAGAACATGGCCTACGGGGTCAAGCCCCCGCACCTCGGCGAGTGGATCATCAACCTCGGCGAGGCCGCCGAGTACATGTTCGACCACAACATCTTCCAGGAGAACCTGGTCGGGGTCGACTACTGCGAGAAGATGGTCCGCGAGACCAACCCCGGCGTCCTGGAACTGGCCGAACGCACCGAGGCACCCCACGCCGGCGACCACGGGTACCGCACCATCGCTGACATCATGCGCTCGCTGAACCCCATCGAGGGCGAGTTCTACCGCGAGGCGCTCCAGGTCAGCCGCTACACCCGGGAGATGTTCTGCCTGATGGAGGGCCGCCACGTGCACCCCTCCACCCTCTACCCCGGCGGCGTCGGCACGGTGGCCACCGTCCAGCTGTTCACCGACTACCTGACCCGGCTGATGCGCTACGTGGAGTTCATGAAGAAGGTCGTGCCGCTGCACGACGACCTCTTCGACTTCTTCTACGAGGCCCTGCCCGGCTACGAGGAGGTCGGCCGGCGCCGCGTCATGCTCGGCTGCTGGGGCAGCCTCAACGACCCGGACCACTGCGACTTCACCTACCGCAACATGACGGACTGGGGCCGGCGGATGTTCGTCACCCCGGGCATCGTGGTGGACGGCAAGCTCGTCACCAACGACCTCACCGAGATCAACCTCGGCATCCGCATCCTGCTCGGCAGCTCCTACTACGAGGACTGGCAGGGCAAGGAGCTCTTCGTCACCCACGACCCGCTGGGCAACCCCGTCGACCCCCGCCACCCCTGGAACCAGCACACCATCCCCGCCCCGCAGAAACGCGACTTCGACGACAAGTACAGCTGGGTGATGTCCCCCCGCTGGTTCGACGGCAAGGACTACCTCGCCCTCGACACCGGCGGCGGTCCGATCGCCCGCCTGTGGTCCACCGCGCTGTCCGGACTGGTCGACATCGGCTACATCAAGGCCACCGGACACAGCGTGCAGATCAACCTGCCGCGCTCCATGACCAAGCCGGAGACCACCTTCGAGTGGAAGATCCCGCAGTGGAGCAACGCCATCGAACGCAACCGCGCCCGCACCTACTTCCAGGCCTACGCGGCCGCCGCGGCCCTGCACTTCGCCGAGAAGGCGCTCGACGAGGTCCGCGCCGGGCGCAGCCAGACCTGGGAGCGCTTCGAGGTGCCGGACGAGTCGATCGGCTGCGGCTTCACCGAGGCCGTACGCGGCGTGCTGTCCCACCACATGGTGATCCGGGACGGCAAGATCGCCAACTACCACCCCTACCCGCCGACCCCGTGGAACGCCAGCGTCCGCGACAGCTTCGGCACCCCCGGCCCCTACGAGGACGCCGTCCAGAACACCCCGATCTTCGAGGAGAACCCCCCGGAGACCTTCAAGGGCATCGACATCATGCGCGCCGTGCGCAGCTTCGACCCCTGCCTGCCCTGCGGCGTCCACATGTACCTGGGCGACGGCAGGACGGTGCAGACCATGCACGTGCCCACCGGGCTGAGCGGACTCACCGCATGACCCCGGAACAGGCGGGGGCCCGCATCCAGGAGGCCCTGGACCAACTGGCCGGCGCCGACGCCCAGGAGGCCGGCGAGCACCTCGTCCGCGAACTGATGGCCCTCTACGGCGACGCCCTGGCCCGCCTCGTCCAGGCCCTGCCGCCCGCCGTGCTGGCCCGGCTGCTGGACGAACCGTCGCTGGCCGGCCTGCTCGTCCTGCACGACCTGCACCCCGAGGACGTCACCGCCCGCATCACCCGCGCACTCGCCACCCTGCCCGAACCGGTCGACCTGGCCGCCTTCGACCCCGCCACCGGCACCGCCCGGCTGCGCCGCACCCGCAGCGGCTGCGGGTGCGGCGAACAGGACATCGAGAACGCCCTGGCCTGCCACGCCCCCGAGGTCACCGCGGTCGAGCTCGAACGCCCCGCAGAACTGCTGCAGATCGGCGCTCGGCCCCCGGCGGACCCGCGATGACCTTCCGCCAGCTCGACCGGCCCGGCACCGCGCTGCTGCGCCGGCTGCGGGAGCCCGCACCCCCGCAGCCGCAACGCTGCGAGTTCTGCGGCCGGCACCTGCCCGCCGAGCACCGCCACCTGGCGGACACCGACCAGCAGGCGCTCACCTGCGCCTGCACCGCCTGCGCCCTGCTGTTCCAGCAGCCCGGCGCGGCCGACGGCCGCTACCACGCCGTCCCCGACCGCTACCTGACCGACCCGGCCCACCCCCTCGGCGAGGACGCCTGGGCCGCCCTCGGCATCCCCGTCGCCACCGCGTTCCTGCTGCGCACCACACGACTGCAGCGGTCCGTCCTGCTCTACCCAGGACCGGGCGGCGCGACCGAGGCCGAACCCGACGAGGCCGTCTGGCAGGCCGCGCTCGGCGGCAGCCGCCTGTACGCCGCACTGCGGCCGGACGTGGAGGCGCTGCTGCTGCGGCGCGACACCGACGGCATCCAGTGCTACCTGGTGCCGGTCGACGTCTGCTACGAACTCGTCGGCCGACTGCGGCGCTGCTGGAAGGGCTTCGACGGCGGGGCCGAGGCACGCGCCGAACAGACCGCCTTCTTCGACCGCCTGGCCGCCCGGTCCCGCGTCCTCCCCGAAGGCGGCGCCCGGTGACCTCGATCTCCTTCGCCTGCACCGGAGTGCGGGCCGATCCCTACGCCGCCGGGCCCGCCCTGGTCTTCCGGCTGCGCATCACCGCCCCCGCCGAGGTGCGGGTGCACGCGCTGGCGCTGCGCTGCCAGCTGCGGATCGAACCGGCCCGGCGCCGCTACGGCGACGCCGAGGGCGGGCGGCTGACCGACCTGTTCGGCGAGCGCTCACGCTGGGCCGGAACCCTCCACCCGGTCCAGTTCGCCCAGGTCCCGCTGCTGGTCGGCGCGTTCACCGGCGAGACCGAGACCGACCTGGTGGTGCCCTGCACCTACGACATGGACGTCTCCGCCGCCCGCTACCTCGCCGCACTGGACGACGGGGACGTGCCGCTGCTGCTGCTCTTCTCGGGCACCGCCTTCGCCGGCCCCGGCGGCTTCCAGGTCACCCCGGTGGCCTGGGACCAGGAAGCCGCCGTGCGGATGCCGGTCAAGGTCTGGCGGGAGGCGATCGACGCGCACTTCCCGGGCTGCGGCTGGCTCCGGCTGCCCGCCGACCTGATGGCCGAACTGCTCGCCTACCGCTCCCGGCGCGCCCTGCCGTCCTGGGAGGCCACCGTGCGCGAACTGCTCGGCACGGCCCGGACCACGAAGCCGTCCCAGGCCGCGAAGCCACCCCAGGCCGTCAAGGCGGCCCAGACCGCGAAGGGGGAGCGGTGACCGCGCCCGCCCACGAGAGCGAGAACAGGTTCGCCCACGCCCGGCAGATCGCCGACGCAGTCCTGTTCGAGGGCTACGTGCTCTACCCCTACCGGGCGTCAGCGGCCAAGAACCGGCTGCGCTGGCAGTTCGGCGTCCTGACCCCGCCGCGCTACGGCGCCGACAGCGGTGAGCACTCCCACCAGCGCACCGAATGCGTGATGGAAGCGCGCCAGGGCGACCAGCTGGCCGTCGAACTGCGCTTCCTGCGCCTCCAACGGCGGACGGTCCAAGAAGCAGGCAGACAGGGCGGATTCCGGACCGTCGAGGAGCTGGAGCTCGCCGACCGGGTGCTCGTCCCCTGGGACGAAGGGGTCGAGGAACGGATCGAACTCCTCATCCCAGTTGAGGAATTGGCGGCCGGTGAAGCCGTCCGCAGCTTCGAACTCGACGCGTCCGAGGGCGAGGAACGGCTCGTCGAGGACGGCACGTTGGCCGGGCGGCTCCTGCGCCGCCGGGAACGGGTCCAGGGCCGCCTGCGGATCGCCGCCCAGGACGTACCCGGCCCCTACCGGGCGCAGCGGCTGACCGTCGTGGTGGAGAACACCTCCGACTGGGATCCGACTCCCGGCGCCCGACGCGAGACCGCACTGGCACACGCCCTCGTCTCGGCCCACCTGCTGCTCGGCCTCGACCGCGGCTCCTTCCTCTCGGCGACCGACCCGCCCGAGTGGGCGGGCGAGGCGGTGCGCGCCTGCCGCAACGAGCACACCTGGCCCGTACTGGCAGGCCCGCCAGGCAGCGGCAAGGTGCTGCTCTCCTCGCCGATCATCCTGGAGGACCACCCGCACATCGCCCCCGAGAGTCCCGGCGCGCTCTACGACGCCACCGAGATCGACGAGATCCTCGCGCTGCGCACCGCGGCCCTGACCGAGCGGGAGAAGCGCGAGGCCCGGGGCACCGACGACCGGGCCGGCGCGGTGATCGACCTCGCCGACTCGATGCCCCCCGAGATCCTGGAACGGCTGCACGGCGCCGTCCGGGGGCTGCGCGAACTCACCCACCCCGAAGCCGGGGCGGACCGGCCCTGGTGGGATCCGGGCAACGACCCGCAGGCCGACCCCGGACGGGACCAGGTGATGATCGACGGCCGCCCGGTCGCCGCCGGCAGCCGGGTGCGGCTCCGGCCCGGTCGTCGCCGCACCGACGCCCAGGACCTGTTCCTGCACGGGCGCACCGCGCTGGTGGAGGCGGTGCTGCACGACGTCGACGGTTCGGTGCACCTGGCCGTCACCGTGGACGACGACCCGGGCGCCGACCTGTGGCGGGCGCAGGGCCGCTTCCGGTACTTCCAGCCGGACGAGGTCGCGTTGGTGGAAGAGCGGTGAGCGCCGACCGGACCGGGCGGGTCCTGGTCGCCGGGGTCGGCAACATCTTCCTCGGCGACGACGGCTTCGGGGTCGAGACCGTCCGGCGCCTCGCCGCCCGGGACCTTCCCACCGGCGTCGAGCTCCTCGACGTCGGCGTGCGCGGCGTCCACCTGGCCTACCAACTCCTCGACGGCTACCGGACGCTGGTGCTCGTCGACGCCACCGCGCGCGGCGGCGAGCCGGGGACGGTGTACCTGATCGAAGCGGACGCCGGACCGGTGGAGTCGATGGTCCTGGACGGCCACCGGATGGGCCCGGACGCCGTGCTCGCCCTGCTCGCCACCCTGGCCGCCGGAACGGGCGGCACCGCGCCCGAGCGGGTCCTGGTGGTCGGCTGCGAACCCGCCTCACTGGAGGAGGGAATCGGACTGAGCACCCCGGTGGCCGCCGCCGTCGACGAGGCGGTCGCCGTGATCCTGCGCGTCCTCACCACGGACGCACCCACCCACAGAGAGGCGGCACCATGCTGAAGAACCTCGCCGTCGCGGCCGCCGCGGCCGTCCTGGCCGCAGTCGCGGCGCTGATCTGGCAGAGCCTTCCCGACCTGAGGCGCTACCTGCGGATCCGGCGGATGTAGGAGCGGACGCGGTAGCGGAGCAGTACGCGCGGGGGCCACCACCGGCGTGCTGCGAACAGGTAGTCACGGGTGCGGCGGCGGCGCGGCTTCGAGCCGTTCCCGCCGCCGCACCCTGTAATGGGGCCTGTTGCTCACGGGGCCTGTTGCTCACGGGGCCCGGACACCGGGCCCGCGCCCCCAAGGAGCCGGGCGCCTCCAACGGCGGGAAACGAGACAGATGCACGAGATGTCGATCGCGACGGCCGTCGTCGACCAGGTGGACCGGGCTGCCCGCGCACACGGGGAGAGCGCCGTGGCCAGAGTCCGGCTGCAGATCGGCGAACTGGCCGGAGTCGTCCCGTCGGCACTCGACTTCTGCTTCGAACTGGCCTGTGCCGGAACGCTGTTGGAAGGTGCGGTGCTGGAGACCGAGGCCGTCGCCGCACGGGCGAAGTGCACGCCCTGCGGGGTCGAGTGGAGCGTCGGCATGCCGCCCGACCTGGGCTGCCCGCGCTGCGCCGGTGCCAGGGTCGAACTGCTGGCCGGGCGTGAGCTGCAGATCCTCGGCGTCGAGTGGTCCGAGCCCCCGGCGGGCGCCCGGACCGATCAAGGAGGCTGAAACCGATGTGTCGCACCGTCGATCTCCGGCAGGCGGTTCTCGCCCGCAACGACGACGACGCCCGGCGGCTGCGGGCGGAACTGGCCGCCCGGGGCACCGTCGTGGTGAACCTGCTGTCCAGCCCGGGCAGCGGCAAGACGGCGCTCCTGGAGGCCGAACTCGGCCTGGCCCGGGAGCGCGAGGTGCCCGTCGCGGCCCTCACCGCCGACCTCGCCACCGAGAACGACGCGCGCCGGCTGGCCCGTTCGGGCGCGCCGGTGAAGCAGGTCCTCACCGACGGGCTGTGCCACCTGGAGACGGCGATGCTGCGCGGGCACCTGGCCGGCTGGTTGCCGCCGGACACCCGGCTGCTGTTCGTCGAGAACGTCGGCAACCTGGTCTGCCCCGCCTCCTACGACCTCGGCGAGTCGCTGCGGGTCGTCCTCGCCTCGGTCACCGAGGGAGAGGACAAGCCGCTCAAGTACCCGACCGCCTTCGGACTGGCCAACCTGGTGCTGGTCACCAAGGCGGACCTCGCCGTCGCGGCACAGTTCGACGAAGCCGCCTTCCTCGCGAGCGTCGCGCGGGTCAACCCGGGGGTGGAGGTGGTCTTCACCTCGGCCCGCACCGGGCAGGGCGCCGGGGCGCTGCTGGACCGGGCGCTCGCGGTGCTGGCCGGCGCGCAGGTCCACCGGCCGGTGATGGCCGGCGCGCACGACCACGACCACACCCACGGCAACGACCACAGCCACGACCACGGCAACAACCACAACCACAGCCACGGCAACGACCACGCCCACGCGGGGGCCCACGACCACCCGCACCCGGCCGTGGACCTGTCGTGACCACGGATCAGCAGCCGCCCCTGCTCCAGCGCCGCCGGGTCGCCGTGCGCGGACTCGTCCAAGGCGTCGGATTCCGACCGTTCGTCTTCACCCTCGCCACCGAACTCGGCCTGTCCGGCAGCGTCACCAACACCGGCGATGGCGTACTCGCCGAGATCGAGGGCACCGGCGAGGCGGTGACCGCGTTCTGCCGACGCATCGCCAGCGACGCGCCCCCGCTCGCCGATGTCGCCTCGGTGGACCACCAGCCGCTGGCCGTCACCGGCACACCGGGCTTCGTCATCACACCCTCCCGCGCCGACGGACCGCACCGCACCCAGATCCCCCCGGACACCGCCACCTGCGCCGACTGCCTCGCCGAACTGGCCGACCCCGCCGGCCGCCGCTACCGGCACCCGTTCATCAGCTGCACCAACTGCGGGCCCCGGCACACCATCGTCACCGCCCTGCCGTACGACCGGGCCAACACCACGATGGCGGCCTTCGCGATGTGCCCCGACTGCGCCCGCGAGTACGCGGACCCGGCCGACCGGCGCTTCCACGCCCAGCCCGTCGCCTGCCACACCTGCGGCCCGACCCTCACCCTGTCCGTCCCCGGGCTCCCCGTGCTCGACGGCGAGCAGGCGCTCACCGAGGCCCGGCGCCTGATCACCTGCGGAGCGGTCCTGGCCGTCAAGGGCATCGGCGGCTACCACCTGGCCTGCGACGCCACCGACGCGGACACTGTCGCCCTGCTGCGCCGGCGCAAGCGGCGCGGTGACAAGCCCTTCGCCCTGATGGCCCGCGACCTCGAACAGCTCAGGGCACTGGCGGCATCCGGGGCGGTGGAGCTGGGGCCCGTCGAGGAGGAACTGCTCACCGGCCCGGTGCGGCCGATCGTGCTGCTGCGCCGGGGGGCACACCGGATCGCCGAGCTGGAAGCCGCCGCTCCGCGCAGCCCCGACCTCGGCGTGCTGCTGCCGTACACCCCGCTGCACCACCTCCTGCTCGCCCCTCCCGGCCCCGGACTGCTGGTCATGACCAGCGCGAACCTCTCCGGCGAGCCCATCGTGACGGACGACCGGGAGGCCCTCGCCCGCCTCGCCCCGCTGGTCGACGGCTGGCTCACCCACGACCGCCCCATCCACGTGCCCTGCGAGGACTCCGTGGTGCGGGTGGTGGACGGGCACCTGCTGCCGGTACGGCGCTCGCGCGGCTACGTGCCGCTCCCGGTGCCCCTGCCGGTGCCGGTGCGGCCCGCGCTGGCCGCGGGCGGCGACCTCAAGAACACGTTCGCGCTGGCCCGGGACGGCTACGCCTGGCTGTCCGGCCACCTCGGCGACATGGACGACCTCGCCACCCTGCGGGCGTTCGACCGCGCGGTGGACCACCTCGGGGCCGTCACCGGCGTGCAGCCCGAGGTGCTCGTCGTCGACCGCCACCCCGGCTACCGCTCCGCCCGGCACGTGCGCAGGTCGGCCCGGGGCCGTGAGGTGCGGGACGTCCAGCACCATCACGCGCACATCGCCTCGGTGATGGCCGAGCACGGTCTCGACGGCAGCCGGCCCGTGATCGGGATCGCCTTCGACGGCACCGGTTACGGAGTGGACGGCGCGGTGTGGGGTGGAGAGGCGCTGCTGGCCGACTACCGGGGCTTTCGGCGTCTCGCCCGGCTCGACTACGTTCCGCTGCCGGGGGGCGATGCGGCCGTGGTGCGTCCGTACCGGATGGCGCTGGCCCATCTGCGGGCGGCAGGGCTCCCGTGGGCGGCCGGCCTGCCGCCGGTGCGCTCCTGCCCTGAAGACGAACTCCGACTGCTGTCACAGCAGTTGGATCGATCGGTGAACTGCGTGCCGACCTCCAGCATGGGCCGGCTGTTCGATGCCGTGTCCTCGCTGGCCGGGGTCTGCCAGAAAGCCGGGTACGAGGCGCAGGCGGCGATCGAGCTGGAGGCGGCCGCCCTCGCGCACGGGCCGGTGGCCGGCCCGGGGGAGGGCTACGCATTCCAACTCGTCGACGAGGGCGGGATGATGACCGCCCGACCCGGGCCGGTGCTGGCTGCGGTGGTGGCGGACCTGGCAGCAGGGGCGCCGCCCGGGCTGATCGCCGCCCGGTTCCATGCGGCGGTGGCCGCGCTGGTGCGGGCGGTCTGCGCCGATATCAGGCGGCGGCACGGCACCGGGACGGTCGCGCTGAGCGGCGGCGTCTTCGCCAACGCGCTGCTGTCCTCGGCATGCGCGCGGGGTCTGGCGGAGGACGGGTTCACCGTGCTGCGGCACCGCCGGGTGCCGCCCAACGACGCGGGGCTCGCGCTCGGCCAGTTGATGGTGGCGGCGCGGGCCGACGACTGAGCGCCCCGCGCGTACGGAGTTCGGCAGGTTCGGAGGAACCGGAGAGAGGAGGGAGACCGCAATGTGCCTGGCGGTACCCGGAAGAGTGTTGGAGATCGCGGAACGCGACGGGACCAGGATGGCGGTCGTCGACTTCGGCGGGGTCGTCAAGGACGTGTGCCTGGAATACCTGCCGGACCTGAAGGTGGGCGAGTACGCCATCGTCCACGTCGGGTTCGCCCTGCAGCGGCTGGACGAGGAATCGGCCCGCCGGACCTTGCAGCTGTTCGAGGAACTCGGTCTGCTCCAGGAGGAGTTCGGCGACCCCTGGGAGGCGGCTGCGGCTGCGGCGACTGCGGCGTCCTCGGCGAGGCAGGAGGAGGAACGGTGAGATACCTGGAGGAGTTCCAGAACCCCGAGCTGGCCGGTGGTCTGCTCGCCGACATCAGGGCGACGGTCACCCGGCCGTGGGCGCTGATGGAGGTGTGCGGCGGTCAGACGCACAGCATCATCCGTCACGGGATCGACCAACTGCTGCCGCCCGAGGTCGAGTTGATCCACGGCCCGGGCTGCCCGGTGTGCGTCACCCCGCTGGAGGTGATCGACAAGGCGCTGGAGATCGCGGCCCGGCCCGAGGTGATCTTCTGCTCCTTCGGTGACATGCTGCGCGTGCCCGGCACCGGCCGTGACCTCTTCCGGGTGCGCGGCGAGGGCGGCGACGTCCGGGTGGTGTACTCCCCGCTGGACGCGCTGCGGATCGCCGAGGAGAACCCGCACTGGGAGGTCGTCTTCTTCGGCATCGGTTTCGAGACGACCGCACCACCCAACGCCATGGCCGTGCACCAGGCCAGGAAGCGGGGCATCGGCAACTTCAGCATGCTGGTCTCGCACGTACGGGTGCCACCCGCCATCGAGGCCATCATGAACTCGCCGCAGTGCCGGGTCCAGGGCTTCCTCGCCGCCGGACACGTGTGCAGCGTGATGGGCATCGACGAATACCCCGCGCTCGCCGAACGCCACCGGGTGCCGATCGTCGTCACCGGCTTCGAGCCGCTGGACATCCTGGAGGGAATCCGGCGCACCGTACGGCAGTTGGAGCGCGGCGAGCACACCGTCGACAACGCCTACGCGCGGGCCGTGCGCCCGGAGGGCAACCCGGCGGCCCGGGCCATGCTGGAGGACGTCTTCGAAGTGACCGACCGGGCCTGGCGCGGCATCGGCATCATCCCGGACAGCGGCTGGCGGCTCTCCCCGCGCTACCGCGACCACGACGCCGAGCACCGCTTCGACGTCGCGCGGATCACCACCGTCGAACCCGCGCAGTGCCGCAGCGGGGAAGTCCTCCAGGGGCTGCTCAAGCCGCACCAGTGCGAGGCCTTCGGCACCGCCTGCACCCCGCGCACCCCGCTCGGCGCCACCATGGTCTCCAGCGAGGGCGCCTGCGCCGCCTACTACCTCTACCGGCGGCTCGACGCGCCGGGCATGGCCCGGGAGGCGAGCCCCGTTGGCTGAGACCCAGACCCAGACCCAGACCCAGACCCAGACCGGCGCCGGCGGCGCCCCGGACCTCCTCGGATGGAGCTGTCCACTGCCGCTGCGCGACCACCCCCGGGTGGTGATGGGGCACGGCGGAGGCGGGGTGCTGTCGGCCGAACTGGTGGCGAACCTGTTCGCCCCGGCCTTCGGCGGGCCGGTGCTCGCCGGGCTCGCGGACTCGGCGGTCGTCGAGCTCGGCGGTGCCAGACTCGCCTTCTCCACCGATTCCTACGTCGTGCGGCCGCTCTTCTTCCCCGGCGGCAGCATCGGCGACCTCGCGGTCAACGGCACCGTCAACGACCTGGCCATGAGCGGGGCCCAGCCGGCCTATCTGTCCTGCGGCTTCATCCTGGAGGAGGGCGTGGAGACGGCCGTGGTCGCGCACGTCGCCCAGGCGCTGGGCGCCGCCGCCCGGGCCGCCGGGGTGGAGGTGGTCACCGGCGACACCAAGGTCGTCGAGGCCGGGCACGGCGACGGCGTGTACCTGAACACCGCCGGCATCGGTCTGGTCCCCGCCGGAGTCGACATCCGGCCGCAGCGTGCCGCCCCCGGCGACGTGGTGATCGTCAGCGGTGAGATCGGCCTGCACGGCGTGGCCATCATGAGCGTGCGCGAGGGTCTGGAATTCGGCGTCGAGATCGAGAGCGACTGCGCGGCCCTCGGCTCACTGGTGGCCGCGATGCTGGCCGTCACACCCGACCTGCACGTCCTGCGCGACCCCACCCGGGGCGGCCTCGCGGCGGCGCTCGGCGAGATCGCCGAGGCCGCCCGGGTGGGCGTCGTGGTGAACGAGCGCGCCGTCCCCGTGCCCGCGCAGGTCGCCAACGCCTGTGCCATCCTCGGTCTCGACCCGTTCTACGTCGCCAACGAGGGCAAGCTGGTCGCCTTCGTCCCGCGCGAGCACGCCGACGCCGTCCTCGCCGCGATGCGGGCGCACCCGCTGGGCGCGCGCTCGGCAGTGATCGGCGAGTGCGTGGCGGACCACCCCGGCATGGTCGTCTGCCGCACCCCCTTCGGCGGCACCCGCGTCATCGACCTGCCGATGGGGGAGCAACTCCCGCGGATCTGCTGAGGGTTCCGCCCGCCTCGTGCGGGTGGGGGAACAGAATCGGGGCTCGTACCGGCTTCACCGGTACGAGCTCCGATCCTTGTCCAGGGCGTGCGATCAGCCTGGGTGCACCAGGGCCGCTTGGCCCGACGCAACCGGGATCCTGCCGGTCCCGGGTGTGCCCGGGACCGGCAGGACAGCGGTCAGCGGCGGCTCCGGCGGAGCGTCAGCAGCAGGCCGCCCGCGGCGAGCATCGCGAAGGCCGCCAGGCCCGCCAGGGGCATCGGGTCCGACCCGGTGGGGGGCAGCGGGCCGCCCGTGGGGCTGGGCGAGGGCTGCGACGGGTTGACGGTGATGCTGGTGGCGCAAGGTCCGCCGGTGGTCGCCGACGGCTCCGGCACCTCCCGCGCGGAGCGGAGCGACCGGTTCGTCGAAGCGGGGCAGTTGCTGCCGTCGCCGAGCGAGACGACCCGGTTGTCGAGGCGCTTGCCGCCGGCGTCGGACTTGACGGTGAAGGTGTAGACGAGGGTCTCGGTGGCTCCGGGGCGGAGGTCGAGGATCCAGGTCAGGCGCGGCGGGCTGTAGGAGATCCGGCCGATGGTGGCGTGGGCGTCACCGTCGTAGTCGGCGGCGTCCAGGACGCCGGTGAAGTCGTCGACGACGACGGCGCCGTGGTAGGTGCCGCTGGCGCGGTTCGTGGCGGTGACGGTGTAGGTGACCTTGTCACCGGGGTCGGGCTTGGCCGGGGAGACCTGCTTGGCGAGGTGCAGGTCGTGCCGGACGGTGATCGGCTCCGTCGGGGTGGCCACGGCCGTGTGCGTGGGCGTCGCCGGGTCGGGGCCGCCGGTGACGACGGCGGAGTTCACCGGCACCTCCGTCGCGTCCGGCGAGAGGGTCCCGCTGAGGGTGTAGGTCGCGGTGGCGCCGACGGCCAGGTCGATGGCCGGGCACGTGGCGACGCCGCCGGTGTCAGGGCAGTGCGTGCCGTCGGCGTCGGCGGTAAGCACCGGGTGGTCCACCTGCTGCGGGAACCGGTCGGTGACCACGACGTTGCGGGCCCGCGAGGGGCCGTCGTTGGTGACGCCGACCCGCCAGGAGATCGGCCCGCCGGCCACGACCGGGGAGGTCAGCAACACCTTGGAGACCGTCAGACGGGCCTGCTGGGAGGGCGGACCGGTCGGTGAGGCGACCGCGGTGTGGGTGGGTGTGGCGGGGTCGGGCCCGCCGGTGACGACCGCCGTGTTCACCGGTGTGCTGGTGGCCGCGGGGTCGAGCGTGCCGGTGAGCGTCCACGAGTGGGTGGCGCCGACCGGGATCTGGACGGCGGGGCAGGTGGCGACCCCGGCCGTGACGGGGCAGACGGCGCCATCGGAATCCGAGGTCAGCGAGGCGCCGGACACCCCGCCGGGCACCCGGTCGGTGACGACCACGTCCCGCGCCTGGCTGGGGCCGTTGTTGGTGACCGACACCCGCCACCGGATCTGCTGCCCAGGCACCACCGGGCTCGTCAGCAGCACCTTCGACACCGTCAGACGGGCCTGCTGGGACGGTGAGGAGGTCGGTGAGGCCACGGCGGTGTGGGTGGGTGTGGCGGGGTCGGGCCCGCCGGTGACGACCGCGGTGTTCACCGGTGTGCTGGTGGCCGCGGGGTCGAGCGTGCCGGTGAGCGTCCAGCTCGCGGTGCCCCCGGCGGGGATCTCGACCGCCGGGCAGGTGGCGACGCCGGCGGCGACGGCGCAGCTGGCCCCGCTCGTGTCGTCGGCCATCGCGGGGTTGTCGACGCCGTCCGGGATCCGGTCGGTGACCACGACGTTCCGGGCCCGCGAAGGACCGTGGTTGGTGACCGTCACCCGCCACCGGATCGGGCCACCCGGCACCACCGGATCGGTGAGCAGGATCTTGGAGGCGGTCAGGTTCGCCTGCGGCGACGGGGAGCCGGTGGGCGAGGCCACGGCGGTGTGCGAGGAGGCCGTGGGGTCGGGGCCGCCGGTGACGGTGGCGCCGTTGGTGGGAGTGACCGTGGCGTTGGGGTCGAGGACGCCGCTCAGGCTGTAGCTGTGCGACTGACCGACCTCCAGCTCGATGGCCGGGCAGGTTGCGACGCTGCCCGAGACCGGGCAGGCGGCCCCGTCGCTCTCGGACGTCATGGTCGGGCTCGACACTCCCGCCGGGATCCGGTCCGTGACGACGACGTTCCGGGCCCGCGAAGGACCGTTGTTCGTGACGGTGACCCGCCACTGGATCTGCTGCCCGGGCACCACCGGGTTCGTCACCAGCACCTTGCCGAGCGTCAGGTTCGCCTGCGGGATGACGGCGCCGGTGGGGCTGGCGACCGCCGTGTGTGTGGGCGTGGCCGGGTCCGGGCCGCCGGTGACGGTCGCGGTGTTCCCGGGCACGGCCGTGGCGTCCTGGGCGAGCATGCCGGTGAGGGTGAAGGTCGAAGTCGCGCCGACCGGGATCTCCACCGCCGGGCACGTCGCCGTGCCCGTGCTGACCGGGCAGGACGAGCCCGTGGCGTCCACGGTCATCATCGCGCCGACCACCTGGTCCGGGATCCGGTCGCTGACGACCACGTTGCGGGCGGTCGACGGCCCCCGGTTGGTGACGGCGACCCGCCACGAGATCGGCTGGCCGGGCACCACCGGGTCGGTGAGCAGGATCTTCGTCACGGTCAGGTTCGCCTGCGGCTGGGCCGTCTCCGTGGGAGTCGCCGTCGCCGTGTTGTTCGACGGGTTGGGGTCCGGGCCGCCGGAGACGGAGGCGACGTTCACGGGCGTGCTGGTCGCGGCGGCGTCGAGCGTGCCGGTGACGGTGTAGGAGGCGGTGCCGTCGGCCGGGATCTCGATGGCCGGACAGGTCGCCGTGTTGCCGGCGATCGGACACGGCGTGCCGTCGGCGTCGGCGGTCACGGCCGGATTGTGGACCTCCGCCGGGACGGTGTCGGTGACGACCACGTTCCGGGCCCGGGAGGGACCGTTGTTGGTCACCGTCACCCGCCACTGGATCGGGCCGCCCGGCACCACCGGGCTCGTCAGCAGCACCTTGGCGATCGACAGGTCCGCCCGCGGGGCCAGCGAACCGGACGGGGTCGCGACGGCGGTGTGCGTCGGAGTGGCCGGGTCGGGACCACCCGTGGCGGTCGCGGTGTTGGTCGGCGTGGTGGTCGCGTTCGGGTCGAACGTGCCGGTGAGGGTGTACGACTCCGACTGGCCGACGGCGAGCTCGATGGCGGGGCAGATCGCCTGGTTCCCGGTGATCGGGCACGGGGTGTCGTCGGCGTCCGCAGCCATGGTCGGGTCCAGGACGCCGGCCGGGATGGTGTCGGTGACGACCACGTTCCGTGCCCGGGAGGGGCCGTTGTTGGTCACCGTCACCCGCCACTGGATCGGGCCGCCCGGCACCACGGAACCGGTGACCAGCACCTTGGAGAGCGTGAGGCTGGCCTGCGGAGAGGGCGAGACGGACGGGGTCGCGACGGCGGTGTGCGTGGGCGTCGCCGGGTCCGGGCCGCCGGTCACGACGGTGGTGTTGGTGGGCGTGGTGGTGGCGTCCGAGGCCAGGGTGCCGGTGAGGGTGTACGACTGCGACTGGCCGACGGCGAGCTCGATGGCGGGGCAGGTCGCCCGGTTCCCGGTGATCGGGCAGAGGCTGCCGTCCGTGTCCCGGGCCAGGGACGGGTTCGCGACGCCGTCAGGGACGGTATCGGTGACGACCACGTTCCGGGCCGTGCTCGGTCCGTTGTCGGTCACGGTGATCCGCCACTGGATCTGCTGTCCGGGCACGACCGGGTTGGTGAGCAGCGTCTTCGAGACCGTCAGGCTGGCCTGTCCTGAGGGGGTGGTGGTCGGCGAGGCGACGGCGGTGTGGGTGGGTGTGGTGGGGTCGGGGCCGCCGGTCACGGTGGCGGTGTTGGTGGGTGTGTTCGTCGCGTTGGGGCTGAGGGTGCCGGTGAGGGTCCACTTCAGCGTTTGGCCGACGGGGATCTGGACGGCCGGGCAGGTGGCTGTCCCGTTGGCGATCGGGCAGGTAGTGCCGTCCGTAGCCGTCATGCTGGCGTTGGTCACGCCGGTTGGTACCTGGTCGGTGACGATGACGTTGCGGGCTTCGCTGGGGCCGTTGTTGGTGACGCTGACCTGCCATTGGATCTGCTGTCCGGGCACGACCGGGTTGGTGACGAGCACCTTGGAGACGGTCAGGCTCGCCTGCGGTGACGGCGAGTTGGTTGGTGAGGCGACTGCGGTGTGTGTGGGTGTCGCGGGGTCGGGGCCACCGGTGACGGTGGCGGTGTTGGTGGGTGTGGTGGCCGCGTTGGGGTCGAGGGTGCCCGTCAGTGTCCAGGTGCGTGTCTGGCCGACCGGGATGTTCACTCTTGAGCAGGTGGCGGTGCCGTTGGTGATCGGGCAGTTGATGCCGTCGGCGTCAGCCTTCATCGAGGCAGCTGTGACACCGGCCGGCACCTGGTCGGACACCACCACATTCTGGGCGGTGCTCGGTCCGTTGTTGGTGACGGCTACCTGCCACTGGATCTGCTGTCCGGGTACGACTGGGTTGGTGAGCAGCGTCTTCGAGACCGTGAGGCTGGCCTGCGGTGAGGGCGAGTTGGTAGGTGAGGCGACGGCGGTGTGGGTGGGTGTGGTGGGGTCGGGTCCGCCGGTCACGATGGCGGTGTTGGACGGTGTCGTCGTGGCATCAGGGCCGAGGGTGCCGGTGAGTGTCCAGGTGAGTGTTTGACCGACGGGGATGTCCACCCCCGGGCAGGTGGCGGTGCCGTTGGTGATGGGGCACGTTGTGCCGTCTGCGGCCGCCATGTTGGCGTTGGTCACGCCGGTTGGTACCTGGTCGGTGACGATGACGTTGCGGGCTTCGCTGGGGCCGTTGTTGGTGACGCTGACCTGCCATTGGATCTGCTGTCCGGGCACGACCGGGTTGGTGACGAGCACCTTGGAAACGGTCAGGCTCGCCTGCGGTGACGGCGAGCCGGACGGGGTCGCGACGGCGGTGTGCGTCGGGGTGGCCGGGTCGGGACCGCCCGTCACCGTCGCCGTGTTGGACGGTGTCGTCGTGGCGTTCGGGCTGAGGGTGCCGGTGAGTGTCCAGGTGAGCGAGCCGCCGACGGGGATCTCGACGGCGGGACAGGTTGCTGTCCCGTTGGTGATCGGGCAGTTGGTGCTATCGGCGTCGGCCTTCATCGACGCGCCGGTCACTCCGCTGGGGACCGCGTCCGTCACCACGACGTTGCGGGCGCGCGAGGGCCCGTTGTTGGTGACTGTCACCTGCCACTGGATCTGCTGCCCGGGCACCACCGGGTTCGTGAGCAGCGCCTTCGACACCGTCAGGCTCGCCTGCTCGGAGGGGGATGCTGTGGGGGAGGCCATGGCGGTGTGCGTGGACGCGGAGGGATCCGGACCCCCGGTGACGGTCACGGTGTTGGTGGGCGTGGTGGTCGCGTTGGCGTCGAGGGTGCCGGTGAGTGTCCAGGTGAGTGAGCCGCCGACCGGGATCTCGACGGCGGGGCAGGTTGCTGTCCCGTTGCTGATGGGGCAGGTGGCGCCGTCGGTGTCGGCGGTCATGGAGGCGTTGCTCACCCCGTTGGGCACCGTGTCGCTGACGACGACGTTGCGGGCGCGCGAGGGCCCGTTGTTGGTGACTGTGACCTGCCACTGCACCTGCTGCCCGGGCACCACCGGGTTGGTGAGCAGGGCCTTGGAGACGGTCAGATTGGCCTGCGGTGTGGGCGAGTTGGTCGGCGAGGCGACGGCGGTGTGTGTCGGGGTCGCGGGGTCGGGGCCGCCGGTGACGGTCACGGTGTTGGTGGGTGTGGTGGTCGCGTTGGCGTCGAGGGTGCCGGTGAGTGTCCAGGTGAGTGAGCCGCCGACGGGGATCTCGACGGCGGGGCAGGTTGCTGTCCCGTTGGTGATCGGGCAGTTGGTGCTATCGGCGTCGGCCTTCATCGACGCGCTGGTCACTCCGCTGGGGACCGTGTCCGTCACCACGACGTTCCGGGCGCGCGACGGCCCGTTGTTGGTCACGGTCACCTGCCACTGCACCTGCTGTCCGGGCACCACCGGGCTCGTCAGCAGTGCCTTCGACACCGTCAGGTTCGCCTGCGGCGACGGAGTGGCGGTCGGCGAGGCCACCGCCGTACGCGTCGGGGTCGCCGGGTCGGGGCCTCCGGTGACCGTGGCGGTGTTGGTGGGGGAGGTGGTGGCGTCGGGCGACAGCGTGCCGGTGAGTGTCCAGGAGAGCGAGCCGCCGACGGGGATCTCGACAGCCGGGCAGGTGGCAGTCCCGTTGCTGATGGGGCAGTTGGTGCCGCCGGTGTCGGCCGTCATGGAGGCGCCGGTCACTCCGCTGGGCACGGTGTCGCTGACCACGACGTTGCGGGCCCGCGACGGGCCGCTGTTGGTCACCGTGATCCGCCACTGGATCTGCTGTCCGGGCACCACCGGGTTGGTGAGCAGGACCTTGGAGATGCCCAGGGTGGCTTGTCCGCCCGGCGGGATCGGGTTCGCGGTGCTGGTGCAGTTCGGGGTGCAGCCCGGGTCGGTGGCGCCGCCCGGAGGGGTGACGGTGGCGCGGTTGTCCAGCGCACCGGTGGCGTCGGCCGGGACGGTGCCGGTGAGGGTGTAGGTGACCTGGCCGCCGGCCGCGATGTTGACGGTGGTGTTGATGTTCCCGGTGCCCGACGCGGCGCTGCCGCAGCTGCTTCCACTGGCGGCCGTGCAGGTCCAGGTGAAGTTCTGGACGGAGGCGGGCAGTGTGTCCCTGACGCTCACTCCGGTGGCGTCGGAGGGGCCGCTGTTCTTCACCACGATCGTGTAGGTGAGCGGCTGGCCGGGGATGTACGGGTTCTTGTCCGGTGTCTTGGTGACGGACAGTCCGGTGGTCGGCTGCGACGGCGTGTCGAGGGTGGTGGAGCAGGTCGGGCCGCAGTTGGGGTCGGTGCTCGCCGAGGGGCGGGTGACCGTGGCGGTGTTGGTGAGCGTCCCGGTGGTCGAGGGAGGGACGGTGCCGGTGACCGTGTAGGTGACGCTGTCGTTGGCCGCGATGGTGGCCGTGGTGTCGAGGCTGCCCGAGCCGCTCGACGTGCCGCAGGCGCTGTTCGCGGTGGCGGCCGAGCAGGTCCAGGTGAAGCCCGAGAGTGCGGACGGCAGGGCGTCGCGGACGGCCGCGTCGACGGCGGGCGCGGGGCCGGCGTTGCGGACGGTGATGGTGTAGGTCAGCGGCTGGCCGGGGACGTAGCCGGCCTTGTCGGCGGTCTTGGTGATGGACAGGCCGACCGTGGTCTGCCACTCGATGACGACCTCGCCGTTTCCGCCGTTGGAGTAGCCGCCGCCGTCGCCGATGCCGCGCACGTACTGGGTGTCGGTGCGGCCGCCCGAGGTGCCGCCCTGGCCGTTGCCGGTGCTGTTGGTGCCGTTGGAGGTCTGGGTGTTGGTGACGCCGGTGCCCCGGTTGTAGCCGGAGCCGCCGCCACCCATGCCGTTGGGGTCCAGGGTGCCGGAGCGCTGGCAGGCGCCGCCGCCACCGCCGTAGTAGCCGCCACCGCCGCCGCCACCACCTTCGTAGCCGCTGTTGTTGGCGCCGCTGCCACCCTGGTACTGGCTGCCGGCGGTCGCTGCCGCGCAGGCCGTCTGGGTGGCTGCCGCGCCGCCCGCGGTCTGGGTGCCGCCCCGGCCGGAGGCGGCGGGCTGGTTGTCCTGGCCGCCGTTGGTGCCGCCGCCGCCACCGGCCGCCGGGGTGGTCGCGTCGGCGCCGGGCGAGGAGCCGCCACCACCACCGGCGATGAGCAGCGGGGTGGTTCCGTAGGTGCCGTTCCACACGGCGCTCAGCCCGCCGCCGCTGCCGCCCGTCGCGCTGGCGCCGGCGGCGTTCGTGAATCCCTGGCCGCCGGCGCCGCCGCCGCCGTACGTCGGGCTGGTGCTGTTCATCACGCCGCCCTGTCCGGAGGTGACGGTGAGCCGCTGGCCGGGCGTCACGGCGAGGGTGCCGGTGGTGTAGCCGCCGCCACCGCCCCCGTACTGGCCGGTGTAGTAGGGGCGGGGGGACCCGGCGCCGCCGGCGCCGAAGACGCGGGCGTAGACGCTGCTCACCCCGGCGGGCACGGTGAAGGTCTGGTCGCCGCCGCTGTAGGTGAAACGGACGCAGTTGGTGTTGGTGCCGGACGGCGTGCAGGAGACCTGGGCGCGGTTCCGTTCGACGAGGCGCGGGGCGGTGTGCTGCGGGTGCACGGAGGCGGCGAGGGCGAACCCTCCTTGCGGCACCAGGCACAGCAGGGCGAGGACGCCACGCAGCAGCATGGACACTGGACCGTCGACCAACGACCGCACCGGACGCACCGGCGCCTCCTCTCGCGATCACGCGTCAGCACGCGTGCGCGACCAGGAATAACCGACGTCACGGTAGGCAGCGGTCACTCGCGACCGTGTCATCTGATCATTACGTGCGAATCCCTGCTATTGGCCTATGAGGAGGCCTCGGCCGGGTCTTGCGGGCGGCGACGGAGTTGCTGTTCCTGTCCCGGAGGACTCCGGTAGGAGCTCTGCCCGGAACGACGGGTCTGGGTGGGGAGCAGCCGCCGCGACCCGCGTGTCGACGTCCCGGTTCGCTCAGTGCGCTCAGCTCGTTCAGTCGAACGCCGGTACCTGGTCCAGCACCGCCAGCCGCGCGTTCGCGGTCCGGATGCTGCCGCAGACCACCTGCGCACCGCCGATCCGGTAGTCGTCCCCGCTGCCGGTCGCCTTGATCACCGCACCCTGCAGCGAGGTGTAGGACTTGTCCGCCAGATCGGCCTTCCGCAGGTCCCGGACCACGATCAGGCGGCGCAGCAGGTCGCTCGCGCCGGGCTGGGCGCCCAGGGCCTTCTTCTGGTCTTCCGGCAGTTTGGCGAAGGCCGTGTCGTTCGGGGCGAAGACGGTGACGTTGTCCATCGAGTCGAAGACGTCCTCGGCCTTGGCCGTCTTGATCAGCGAGGACATCGAGGTGAGGTCCTTGGTCTGGTCGATCGCGGACAGCACCGGGATGCCGCCCATCGAGGCCAGGCTCCCGGGGCCGTCGGCCGGCAGCGCGGCGCAGTTCGGGCCGAACGCCTGCTCCGGCGGGGGAGGTGCGGCGACCGCCGGAGCGGCAGCGTCGCTGCCCACACCGGTGCAGCCGGCGAGCGGCACGAGGGCCAGCGCGACGGCTGCGGTCAAGACGGGGTGGGTCGTGCGACGACGCATGCGAAGTCCTTCTCAAGGGGGCGAACCGGCCTATCCGGGCTGAATACGCTCAGATAGTGACACGGGAACGGGACGATCCCCGGGACTGACCTCACTTGACCGCCCGTCACCGAATCGGTGCCGGGCTCCGGCGGACCGGCCCGCCCGGGCGACGGGCGAGCCGAACGGGCTGTCCTCGCCCGGACCCCCCGTCAGGGGGTGAGTCGGAACGCCTCCAACTCCATGCCGTACCAGCGGGTGGTGCGGCCCAGCGCGGTCATGCCGAGCCGGTGGCAGACGGCCAGCGACGGCCGGTTGTCCGGCCGGACCACCGCGTGGATCTCGGCCAGGCCGTCCGCGAATCCCTTGGCCACGGCGCCCTGCGCGGCCTCGGTGGCGTAGCCCTGCCCCCAGCTGTCCGGATGGAGGTGCCAGCCGACCTCGACCTCTCCGTCGCCGTCCGGGATCGGGATGAGCAGGACGGAGCCGGCGACCACGCCGGTGTCCTTCCGTTCCGCCGCCCAGGTGCCGAAGCGCGGGTCGGCCGAGCGGGAGCGGAAGCGTTCGATCGCCGCCTCGGCGTCAGTGAGGTTTTCCAGGGTGCGGGGATCGCGGCCCAGCCACTGCGTCACCTCCCAGCGGGAGTAGATGTCGAGTGCCCGCTCGCGGTCCTCGGGCTGCCACTGGCGTATCGTCAGGCGATTGGTCGTGAACATGGACGTGATTCTGCTCCGACTGACCTGCGGGTGCCAGGCGCAGGCGCTTCCGGCATCGACCGAGCGGCCTCCCCGCAGGGCTTCCACACCGCGGCTTCCACCGCCCCGACCGGACGGGCTCCCGTGCGCAGGGCGACTTTGGGCCAAGATTGCCTGTTCATGCGATCGGCACATGTTATGCACACTTCCTCCCCGTAGGGTGTGGCCGTCCCATCCCGGGTTCCCCCGTCAACGGGCCGCATCGTGCTGCCCGCCGCTAGGACTGGAGTGAATTGACCATGTCTGACCGCCACTTGTGGAAGCATCTGACAACTGCCGTCGTCCGCAGGGGAGTCGGCGCCACCCTGGGCGCCCTCGCGCTGATCGCGGCCTTCGTCCTCGCGGGCACCGCCGCCGGGATGTCGAGTGCGGCGGCCCAGCCGGCCGGCTGGGGCGGCCCCGGCAAGTGGGCCTGCTCCGGCGCGCCCGTCCAGTCCGGATGGGTCATCACCATCTACGACCGGACCGGCTGCAACGGCTCCGGTTCCTGGTACCAGGAACCGGTCAAGGACGGGATCTGGACCTGTTCGGGCTCGCCGATCGTCCCCGGGTACGTCATCACCGACCACATCCAGACCGGCTGCAACGGCATCGGCTCCTGGCGGCACAACCTCCCCAAGGACGGGATCTGGACCTGCGGCGGATCGCCGGTCGTCAGCGGCTATGTCATCACCGACTACATCCGCAACGGCTGCAACGGCGTCGGAGCCTGGCGGCACAACCTCGCGCGCGTCGGCCTGTGGACCTGCCCGGGCTCGCCCATCCCGGCCGGCTTCCGCGCCACCACGTACAGTGCCGGCGGGTGCAGCGGCCTCGGCGCCTGGGCCCTGGTCCGCGCCTGACCCCACCCGCCCGGCCCGGAGGCACCGCGCACTCGTCGTGCCGGTGCCTCCGGCACGCTCCCACAACGGCAGCTGGTCGAAGCCGTCGCCGTCGGCACGCACAGCGTCGAGATCCACGCCGGCCATCGTGTCCACACAACGGATGGTTGTGCCCTCCCGGCGGATCAGTTGTTTGATCCCGCCATTCGCCATCCGCTTTGATGCCGGTGGTCAGCGGGTGGTTGTTCGGATCGGCGAGAGGCGTACGGGTATGAATGGGCGGCGGGCACTGGGGCGGCGGTTCGGATGGCTGTGGGCGGCGTTCGCGGTCAGCTCCTACGGCTCGGGACTCGGATTCGGCGCGTTCCCCCTCCTCGCGATCGTCGTGCTGCACTCCGGACCGACCCAGGTGGCGCTGCTGGCCGCCGCAGGACGGGCGGTGGGGGCCCTGGTCGCCGTGCCGCTCGGTCCGTGGATGGAGTTCCGGCGCAAACGGCCGGTCATGATGGCGATGGACCTGACCCGGTTCGCGGTGCTGCTGAGCGTCCCCGCCGCGTTCGTGCTCGGCCGGCTCAGCTTCGCCCAGCTCCTCGTCGTCTCCGTCGTCACCGCCGCGGCCGACATCGCCTTCAGGGCCGCCAGCGGCGCGTACCTCAAGACGCTCGTGCCGCCCCAGGACCTGCTCGTCGCGAACAGCCGGTTCGAATCGACGACCTGGACCGCCACCACGGTCGGGCCACCGCTCGGCGGGGCCGCCATCGGAGTGTTCGGCCCGGTGGTGACCGTGGTCGCCGACGCCCTCAGCTACCTGCTCTCGGCCCTCGGCATCCGCGCCATCGGCGGCACCGAACCGCACCCCGCGCCGACCGGCGCACCGCGGCTGCGCGCCGGGGACCTGCTCGAAGGGTGGCGCCACATCCTCACCCACCCCACACTGCGCCCGCTGTTCCTCAACGCGATCGCGGTCAACGGCCTGATCATGGCCGCCGAACCGCTGATGGCCGTACTCCTCCTCGGCCACCTCGGCTACGCACCCTGGCAGTACGGCCTCGTGTTCGCCTCCCCCTGCGTCGGCGGCCTGCTCGGCTCACGCCTCGCCCGCCCGCTCGCGACGCGCTTCGGACAGCACCGGACGCTGCTCACCGCCGGAGTGCTGCGCGCGTGCTGGCCCATCGGGCTGGCGTTCGTCCAGCCCGGGGCCCCCGGGATCGTCCTGATCGTCACCGTCCAGCTCGGCCTGGTCACCTGCTGCGGCCTGTTCAATCCGCTGCTGGCCACCCACCGGCTCGAACAGATCGACCCCGACAAGCTCGCCCGCACCCTCGCCGCATGGTCGATCAGCAGCAGTGCCGCCATCGCGGCCCTCACCGCCCTGTGGGGCCTGCTGGCCGCCACCACCAGCCCCCGCACCGCGATCGCCGCCGCCGGAATCCTCCTCCTCGCCACCCCGTTGCTGCTGCCGCGCCGCGAGAGGACGCCCCGGAAGGCAGGGGAACAGGCCGCGAGCCTGACCTGAGACGCGGGAGGACCCGGCATGGGGGAGCTCGGACAGCTGCCGGTCGGGTGTCTCGGACGGCTCGGATGTCAGTGCGGCCCACGCCGGTCGTCGAGCTGGACCTCCAACTGCGGCCAGGTTGCGGCCAGGCGTGTCAGGTCGTCTGCCGTCGGGGTGGTGAGCGAGCCCACCGGTGTGCCCGGCTTGAAGTGGACCAGTGTCCCGGTCGTGCCGTCCACCTCGACGGGCTCCAATCCGGTGACGGGGACGCCGAGTTCGTAGCGCTGGGTCCAGGCCCCGTTGAGACGGCGGTTGGTGTGGACGAGCCAGTCGCTGAGCGCTGCGACGACGGACATGCCGCGCCGGGGATGACCGTCGGGCAGCACTTCGGCCTGCGGGGAGTCGAAGAACCGAAGGTCCTTCGTCGCCATGACGGGCTTCTTCACGCTCCGGCCCTGCTCGTCCACCCGGGTGTCGGTGCCCCGCCCGTTGTCCCTGACGGACAGGGAGCTGTCGGTGTGGAGAACGAGGACGCAGCGCCCGCTGCCGTTTCCTGATGCTTCGTCGGCCGCATAGCCGAGGACTTCCAGGGCGAGGTGCCACGGTCCGCCCGGAGCGAACTCCGCCGGGTTCTGCCTGATGTGCGCCAGATGATCCGTATCGACGGCGCTCGACCAGTCATGTGTCGTGTTGACCCACTGGGCCCTCGGTTCATTCATCGGGCCAGGATGCCGCAGGCCGACGACGGCTCCGGGACCGGCCCCGTGACTGGCGACCGTTCGTGGCATCTGTGCCGGTCGAGGCCGGGCGATGGCCGTTGGGTGTCAGAGCAGGACCGCTCCCGCGACTGCCGCCGACGCCGTGACGAGAACGCCCACGATGCCGCTGGTGACTCCGCTCCTCCAGGACCGCTGTGCGGCCGCGAGGTCCGGGGTGAAGTCGGCCGGGTCGGCGGGGGAGTAGTGGATCGTGACGTTCCGGCCGTACGAGTTGGTGGGGTCCGGCAGGCCTGAAAAGCAGTACGCGGTGACGGCCGCGCCCTCGTGGGTGGTGAAGGCGACCACCGGCGTCTGGCTGGTGGAGGTGTAGCCGTCCTCGTCGGTGCGGACGCTCCTGACGACGGCGACCACACGGCCCGGAACGGGAACCATCGCGGCCAGGGTGTCGAACCGGCTCCGCGCCTGGCGGACCTCCGGGGGCAGGGAGCACGCGAGGAACACGCTCCACGGCGCGCCGACACCGATCAGGGCCCACGGCCAGCCCCAGTCGACCGCGGCGACGACCACCAGCCCGACGCAGATCAGGAACACCGCGAAGTTCGGCCAGCCGAGCCCGTAGCGGCCGGCCCAGAGGTCGTCGGTGAACCGGAAGGCCTGCGGTCTTCCGGGCGGATAGCGGATCCCGATCTCCCGGCCCGTCCAGGCCGTGCTGATCCTGTCGCCGCAGTCACCGTCGTTCGTCACGGTGAACTCCTGCCCGGTGGAGGGGTCTTGGAAGGTGACGACGACCGCTATGCCGTCCCCCTCGGAACCTCCGTGCCGCGGCTCCTGCACCCGCTCGATCCGCCCCATCACCCGGACCGTCCGCTGGGCCCGGGTCGCCCCCGCCAGCGACCGCCCGTACCCCAGCAGTGCCAACGTGCCGAACACCCCGCACCAGAGCGCCAGATAGTCGTGCCAGCCCATGAGTCCTCCTCCTGTCCTCCGGGTACGGTCTGCCGGGGTTCGTTCGCTGCTGTGGCAACCCGCCGTGTCGAAGCGCGTCGAGTGCGGGTGAGGCGCGGGTGATCAGCGTGCCGGGGCTCGTCGCACTACCTGGCCCTCACCGTTCGCCTCCAGCGAGGCACTGCCCTCGGGCCCGGTCACGCCGACCCTGATCGTGAGGGAGCCGGCGAGATGGTCGGCAGTGATCTGCCAGGACGTCGGGGAGTGGACGCCGAGCGTCGTTTCGGCCTCCTTGACCAGGGCCGGGAACCGCTCGTAGGGCAGGGAGAGCGGATCGAACTGGGGGGCCTTCGTGCCGCTCGGGGAGAACACGACCGACAGCACGCGGTCCTGCGCGAAGACGGTGATCGCCTGGCGCGGATCCTTCCCCTCGGTAAGGGAGTTGATGGCCTTGCGTAGTTCGCCGTCGTCGAGGAACGACTGGTCCGGCCCGAGAGAGACCGTCCCGGTCCCGGACGACACCACCGTGGTCGACCACGTCGAAGTGACCGTCGGCGTCGGGGAGGCGGAGTCCTGCTGCTCGAACAGGTCCACGCGGAACAGGAAGACCACGGCAGCCGCGGCGAGCAGCAGGCCGAAGAGCCCGACGAAACCGGTCGAACGGCCCTCGGAAGGCTCGGTCACCATGGTCGACTCGGGAGCCGAATCCAGCTGAGCGCCGGCCGCCCGCTCCTCCCACTCCGGGGTCGGCCGCTTCACGATCCTCACCCGCCACGGCCTGTCCTGCGGATACTTCACCACCAGGACGCCGCGCGGCCGGTAGTCGGGGAGGTCGACCAGGTTGATGTCCTGAGTGATCCCGACGCGGTAGGCAGGATCGTCGTCCGGTGCGACGGTGAGATCGAACCGCACCGGCACGTCGCTCGTCTCACCCCCAATGGCGCGCAGGCTCTCGATCACCGCGAGCGCCGTTCGGGGCACGACCTCCGCCTCCCGGGCCCGCCGTGGCGCCCCGGCGAGGAGGAGCAACAGGCCGTAGGCGATGGGCAACCCCAAACCCCCGATGAACAAGGGCACCTTCTCGACGACCACACCGACGACGAGCGCGGCCAGCGAACCCCCGATCACGGCACCCGTCAGGAAGCTGCGGGCGAGAGCGACCGGAGTACTGCGCGGGGGCGGCGCGCTCGTGGTGATCGTCATACGGGTGATTGTGCCGGGCCGGGGTGACAGTCGGTAGGCCTGGGGCGGGCGTTGTTCACGCGGGGCCGGCAGGACGCGGAGTGGGGCGGCTGTCAGGAGCAGTCGGAGCGATGGGCGAAGGGCTGCGCGCGCTCCTCGAAGGGCAGGTCCCGGATCGCGCCCGTCGCGGGGCGGTTTCGACGGGTGGCCCGGTTCGCCAGCTCCCGCGGTCGACCTCACGGGAGTTGGCGATGAGCGGCCGGTCTGTGCGCGAGCCGAAGGTCGGGCACGAGGGGCAGAACGGGCGCTGGGCCCGGGTGTCGAGCCTGCTGTTGGCGGGTGGCTATTGGGTGTTTGTGCTGGTGTTTTGTGTGAGTTGGTGGTTGAGGTTGGTGAGGGCGTTGTGGGTGGCTTTGGTGTGTTGGTTGGGGATGGTGTGTTTGGGGAGGAGGGTGGGCCATCCGTGGGGGGTGGTGGTGAAGGTGATGGTGAGTTTGGTGTGTTGGTTGTTGTGGGTGGGGGTGAGGGTGTAGGTGGTGGTGCCGGTGAAGTGGCCGGTGTGGGTGGTGGTGAGGGTGTGGGGGGGTGTGGTGTGGGTGGTGGTGGCGGTGGTGTGGATTTTGGGTCCGGGTTTGGTGTGGCCGTTGGGGTGGATGGTGATGTGGGTGGTGCCGCCGGGGTGTTCGGGGGTGGGGTTGCCGGGTTGGTGGGTGTTGTGGGGGGTCCACCAGGTGGTGGTGCCGTTGAGTTCGGCGATGAGGTGGTTCCAGACCTGGTGGGTGGGGGCGTGGATGATGGCTTCGTTGATGAGGTCGTAGGTGTGCATGGCGGGCCCTCCTGTTCTGTCCTGATGTCCTGATGTTCCGGGTTCTTGTTTTCTGGTCTTTGGTCTGTATTTCTTTTTGTTGCTTGTTGCTTGTTGCTTGTTGCTTGTTGCTTGTTGCTTGTTGCTTGTTGCTTGTTGCTTGTTGCTTGTTGCTTGTGGTCTGTGCTTGTGGTTTGTTTGTTGGTTTATCTGTGCGTCTGTGTCGCGTGTTTTATTGGTGCATGTCTGCTGTGTGCCTATTTCGGTGCGCCCATGCCTGTGTGTTGGCCTGTGCCTGTGGGCGTGTTTTTGTGTCTGCGGCTGCTGTGCGCCTGCGCCTTCTGCGTGTTCTTGTGTCTGGGCTTGTTGTGTTTCTGGTGTCTTCTGTTTGTGTGCCCGCGTGCCCGCGTGCCGGCGTTTCCGTGTGCCGTGTGTCGGCGTTTCTGTGCCGGTGTGTTTATTTGTCGGTGCCCGTAGCCTGTGGGCCTATGCCGGCGCTTGCGTGCCTGTGTCTGGGCTTGCTGTGTGTCTGTTTGTGTGCCGGTTTTTGTGTGTCTATGTCTATGCCTGTGTCGGAGCCTGTGCTCGGTGTCCGTGGCCGGTGTTTGCGTGCTTGTGCTTGTGTGTCCGTGGCCTGTGTTTGCGTGCCGGTGCCTGTGGCCTGTGCGTCTGTGGTTTGTGTTTGTTGTTTGAGGGTTTGTTTGCTGGTTTGTTTTATTGCCGTGCCGTGCCGTGCCGTGTCTGTGTGTTTGTGTGTTTGTGTCTGCTCGTGTTTGTCTGTGTCTGTCTGTGTTTGTGTGTGTTGTTAGGGGAAGATGTTTTGGCCGGGGGTGAGGGTGTGGGTGGGGTCGTATTTGTGTTTGGTGTTGGTGAGGTTGGTCCATTGGGGGCCGTAGTGGTTTTTCCAGTCGGTGGGGGTCATGTGGGGGATGGCGCCGACGAGGTAGCGTTTGGCGCCGAGGGTGGTGGCGTGGTCGTAGAGGGTGCGGTTGTGGGTGAGTTGGGTGGTGGGGTTGGTGTTGGGGTGGGGGAAGGTGAGGAGGTCGAAGAGGTAGGTGGTGGGTTCGTTGGGGGTGATGGCGTAGGGGTGGGTGAGTTTGTTGGTGGGGAAGGGGTAGAAGAGGAGGAGGCCTTGGCCGAGGGTTTGGGGGGTGAGGAGGGGGGTGGCGTAGGTGATGAAGTTGGCGGCTTGGGTGGCGGGGATGAAGAGGCTGAGCCAGGGTTTGGGTTGGTTCCAGTAGCCGAGGTTTTTGAGGTTTTGGGTCCAGGTGTCGGCGCGGTAGGTGTATTCGCGGTAGGTCTGGTCGGTGGTGGTGGTTTGGTGGGGGTTGGGGTTGAGTCCGGTGAGGAGGGGGGTGGGGTTGGGGGGTGTGGTGCCGTTGTAGTAGGTGGCGGTTTCGATTTTGTAGAGGGGGGTGGTGTTTTGTTGGGGGATGATTTCGCCGATTTGGGTGTGGAAGCGGCCGTCGTTGAGGATGGTTTGTTGGTCGGTGAGGTAGGTGGTGAGGTTGTTGTAGTAGAGGTTGAAGACGAGGGCGCGTTGGGGGGCGGGGATGAGTTTGATGGTGGCGCGGATGATGATGCCGAATTGTCCGGCGCCGGCGAGGGCGGCGTGGAAGAGATCGGGGTTTTTGGTGGGGGTGGCGGTGAGGAGGTGGCCGGTGCCGGTGATGATGTCGATGGATTCGACGGTGTCGGCTTGGAGGCCGTGTTTTTGGACGGTGTTGCCGATGCCGCCGATGCTGATGGTGCCGCCGATGGAGAGGTGGAGGTAGTCGGTGAGGCAGGGTGGGGTGAGGCCTTGGTTGAGGGTGGCGTCGGTGAGTTGGGCCCAGGTGACGCCGGCGTCGACGGTGGCGTTGGTGGGGGTGATGGTGTGGATGCGGTTGAGGGTGCGGGCGTCGATGCTGATGCCGCCGTTGGGGGAGGCTTGGCCGTAGTTGGAGTGTGATTCGAGGTCGTTGTCGGTGCCGCTTTGGCCGTTCATGGCGACTTTGAGGCCGTTGCGGCGGGCGTAGTTGATGATTTTGATGATGTCCTGGTCGGAGCCGGGTTTGAGGACGGCGTGGGGGGTGTTGGTGGTGAGGCGGCCGAAGTCGTGGCTGAATTCGGTGAGGGTGGTGGTGTCGGTGGTGAGGGTGCCGTCGAGGGTGGGGACGGGGCAGTGGTTGTGGGTGGTGGGGGTGTTGGTGGTGGCCCAGGTGCGGGTGGTGGTGTTGAAGGCGGTGATGAGGGCGGTGGTGGCGGTGGTGGTGAGGATGGTGCGTCGGGTGGGGTTGGTCATGCGGGGGTTTCCTGTTCACGGGTAGGGGTGGGTGTTCGGGTGGTGTGTGTTTGTTCGTGGTGTGGGTGTCTGATGGTGTGATGTTCTGGGGTTGGGCTGCGGGTTGGCGGTCGGGTGGTGGTTAGTGTGTGAGGGCGGGTGGGTGGGTCCTGCGGGGTGGGCGGCTTGCTGGGTCCGTGCAGGTGTTCGGTTGTTGGTTGTGTGTCCGGTTCGGTTTCCGGTGGGGTGTCGTGGGGTGTGGGCCGGCCGGGCGGCGGGGTCCGTGGGTGGGCGGGTGCCGCCCGGCCGTGTGGGGTGTGCCTGTGTGGTTGTGTGCGTGTGCCCCCGCGTGTGTGCCCGCGCGTGTGCCCCCGTGTGTGTCCGGGTGTGTGCGTGTGGGGGGTTAGGGGGTGGTGTGGGTGACGGTGGCGCGTTGGTAGTTGAGGAGGTCGAAGCGGCGGGTCTGGCGGCGGAAGCGGTAGGTGTAGGTGGGCCAGATGGAGGGGTTGTTGCCGTGGTGGTCGGTGTACCAGCTCTGGCAGCCGCCGGCGTTCCAGACGGTGTTCTTCAGGCGGTCGGTGAGGGTCTGGTTGTAGGCGTTCTGGGCTTCGGGGCGGATCTCGACGGAGGTGATGCCGAGTTTGTCGATGGTTTTGAGGGCGTCGACGATGTAGGCGATCTGGGCTTCGATCATGACGGTCTGGGAGGAGTGGCCCAGGGTGGTGTTGGGGCCCAGGAGCATGAAGAGGTTGGGGAAGCCGTGGATGGTGGTGCCGCGGTGGGCTTTCATGCCGTGGGTGTGCCAGGTGTCGCGCAGGGTGGTTCCGTCGCGGCCGTGGATGCGGCGGGCGACGGGGCGGTCGGTGGCGGTGAAGCCGGTGGCCAGGATGATGGTGTCGACGGTGCGGGTGGTGCCGTCGGCGGTGGTGATGTGGGTGGGGCCGATGTCGGTGATGGTGTCGGAGACGATGTCGACGTTGGGCTGCTGGATGGCGGGGTACCAGGTGTTGGAGAACAGGAGGCGTTTGCAGCCGACGGTGTAGTCGGGGGTCAGGCGCTTGCGCAGGCCGGGGTCGGGGACGGATTTCTTGAGGTGGCCGGCGGCCATGTTCTTCATGCCGGTGGTGCGGGTGGGGCGGGACATGAAGAACGCGACGATCTCGCGGCCGTTCTTGTTGAAGGCGCGGCGGAAGCGCTGGTAGCCGGGCAGGTGGCGCAGCATCCAGGTGTGGCGGGGGGTGTTGGGCTTGTCGGGTTTGTGGGCGACCCAGGGGGGGGTTCGCTGGTAGAGGTCGAGGCGGGCGACCTGGTTCTGGATGGCGGGGACGAACTGGATGGCGGAGGCGCCGGTGCCGATGACGGCGACGTTGCGGCCGGTGAGGTCGTGGTCGTGGCGCCAGCGGGCGGAGTGGAAGAGGGTGCCGGTGAAGGTGTCCAGGCCGGGCAGGTCGGGGACGGCGGGCTCGGAGAGGTAGCCGGTGCCGGTGACGAGGATCTGCGCGGTGTAGCGGCCGTGGGTGGTGTGGATGCGCCAGTGGCGGTGGTCGGCGTCCCAGTGGGCGTCGAGGAGTTCGTGGCCGTAGCGCAGGTGGGGTTCGACGCCGAAGCGCTGGGCGGTGTCCTTGAGGTAGGCGTGGACTTCGGCCTGGGTGGCGAAGGTGGACTTCCACCGCGGGTTGCGGGCGAAGGAGAAGGAGTAGAGGTGGGCCTGGACGTCGCAGGCGCAGCCGGGGTAGGTGTTGTCGCGCCAGGTGCCGCCGAGGTCGGTGGCGCGTTCGAAGACGAGGAAGTCGTCGGTGCCGCTCTGCAGGAGGCGGATCGCGGTGCCCAGGCCGGAGATGCCGGCGCCGATGATGGCGACTTTGAGGTGGCGTACGGCGGTGGTGTCGGGGTGGGTGGTAGCGCCGGCGGGTTCGGGCTGGTCGGCGCCGGAGGGGGCGGGGTGTTCGGCGGTGGTGGTCATGGCCGGGGTGTCCCCTTTCAGGCGCGGCGGGTGAGGGTGACGCGGAAGTTGTTGAAGATGTGGTCTTCGAGGGTGTAGGCGAAGATGTCGAGGTAGCGCTCGAAGCGCTGGACGGTGGTCTCGTCGGCCATGGCGACGGCTTCGTCGCGGCGGGCGGCCAGGAGCTGGAGCCAGGCGCGGCAGGCGCGGGCGAAGGACTCGGGTTCGTTGCGGATCTCGGTGACCTCGAAGAGGCCGTCGAGGCCGGCGGCGAGTTCGGGCAGGCGCGGGATGTGGCAGCCCTCGAACTCCTCGCGCTGGAGGAACTTGAGGTCGTCCAGGAGCTGGCGGCGCAGCGGGGGGTTCTCGACGGTCATGGTGTGCAGGACGAAGCGGGCGCCGGGCTTGAGCAGGGAGTGGACCTGCTTGAAGAAGACGCGGTAGCGCTGGGTGCGCTCCTTGGGGGTGAGGGAGGAGAGCACGAAGTGTTCGAGGGCGTTGATGCAGAACGCGGCGTCGTAGGGCTCGCCGTCGGCCTTGTGGTCCTCCCAGCTCTCCACGCGGGCGTGGATGGCGGGGTTGTCGAGGGCGGCGACGAAGTCGGCCTGGGTGCGGGAGAGGGTGACGCCGACGGCCTGCTGGACGCCGTGGACGGTGGTGAGGCGGTTGAGCATGGTGCCCCAGCCGCAGCCGATGTCCAGGACCTTGGCCTTGCCGGCGGCCTGGGCGAGGTCGGTGAAGACGTCGAGCTTGCGTTCCTGGGCCTCGTCGAGGGTGGCGACGAGGTCCTCGCCGTCCTCCCAGTAGCCGCCGGAGTACATCATGGTGGGGCCCAGGATGAGGCGGTAGAGGTCGTTGCCGACCTCGTAGTGGTGGCGGATCGCGTCGACGTCGGGGTTGATGGAGCGGGTCTCGGCGGTGGTCATGCGGGTGTGCCCCTGTTCTGATGGCGGATCGGATGGACCGGATTGGGCCGGGCTCGGCCGGGCCGGACTGGACTGGACTGGGCCGGGTGGTGCGGGTGTCCGGTGGTGCGGGTGTCCGTGGTGCGCGGCGCCGGGTGGTGCCTTTCCCCGCGTGGACGGCCGTTGCGGTGGCGGTGGCCGCTCTCGTCGTCTGCGGACGGGAGCGCCGGTGAGGGCGGCCGGGTCCGTGCGGTGTGAACGGCCGTGCGGGTCGGGGTGGTCGGGGTGTGTCCGTGCTTGCCTACGGTCGCCCTCCCGCCCCGGCGGGTGCGGCCTGCGGCGCGGTGCGGTGGCCTCGGTGCGGAGCTGTGCGGGTGCGGCCTGCGGCGCGGTGCGGGTGCGGGTGCTGTGCGGGTGCGGGTGCGGTGCTGTGCGGTGCGGGTGCGGTGTCCGCGTCGCGGTGCGAGGTGGTGGGTGTCGTGCGTGTGGGTGCGGTGTCTCGGGTCAGGTAAGCGCGTGTCTCGCAAGCGGTGCGCAAGCGTGGGCGCAGGGCCGGGGTTGCGGGGCGTTTGCGTGGGGGTGGGTTTCATGCGGTTTCGACAAGACACGCGGCCCCCACGGCCTTCCCGGGTTTTTCCCCGGGGGGTTTTCGGGTTCCGTCGCGGTGCGTTCCGTGGCCTGTGGGCGGCGGGGGGCGCGGTGGCGGTGTCCGTGATCCTCCCGGGGTGTCCGGGTCTGTTCTGCCTCATCACGTGTTGGCGCCCGTTCCGGGGCGTCCAGGAAGGAACGATCACTCATGTCCGACATCCCCACCATCGAGGACCTGGCCGCGCAGTTGCAGGCGGTGTCCGGGGCGCAGGAGATCGACGCGGACGCGGCGCTGCAGCACATCGCGGACGTGGACTCGCTGGATCTGATGGAGTGGCTGTACGGGTTCCAGAACCAGTACCCGCACATTCCGGCGGACGAGTCGCTGTTCGCGGACATCGACGACACGACGACGCTGCGGGTGGTGCACGAGCGGATCCTGGCGCTCGTGGGCCAGGCCGGCGTCTGAGCGCGGGGCACTGCTCGATGAGCGGCTTCGACATCACCGGGTGGGGGATCTCCGTCCCCGAGCGCGTGGTGACCAGCGTGGAGCTGGCGGAGCGTTTCGGTGTGGACGAGCACTGGATCGTCTCCAGGTGCGGGATCCGGGAACGGCGGGCGGTCGGGGCGGGGCAGAGCACCGCGTCGATGGCGGTGGAAGCCGGACGCCGGGCGCTGGAGCGGGCGGGGCTGTCGGGTGCGGACATCGCGCACCTGATCGTGGCGACGGCGACGCCGGAGCAGCCCTCGCCGGCGACGTCGGCGTTCGTCCACGACGCGCTGAAGATCGCGGGCAGCGCGCACGACGTGAACTCCGAGTGCGCGGGGTTCGTGTACGCGCTGGTGACGGCGGTGGGTCTGCTGCACATGGACCCGCGCCCGATCCTGGTGATCGGTTCGGACACCCACACGCTGACCGCGAACCCGGCGGACCGGGACCTGTCGATCCTGGTGGGTGACGGGGCCGGTGCGGTGGTCCTGCAGCCCGGCCCGGTGGAGCGGGTCCTGGCGTGGAACCTGGGCGCGGACGGCTCGTGCAAGGACAGCCTGAAGGTCCTGGCGGGGGGCTCGCGGATGCCCACCACCGAGGAGACGGTGCGCCAGGGCTTGCACTACGCGCAGATCAACGGCAACGAGATCTACCTGAACGCGGTGCGCTACACGGTGCGCACGATCCGCGAGACGCTGGAGCAGGCGAAGCTGACGCCGGCGGACGTGGACCACGTGGTGCCGCACCAGGCGAACATCCGGATCATCAACTCGGTGCTCGCCCACACCGGGATTCCCGCGGACCGTCTGGTGGCCAATCTCGACCGGTACGGCAACACCGCTTCGGCGTCGATCCCCATCGCGCTGGCGGAGGCGCTGGACGCCGGGCGCATCCAGGACGGCGACACGGTGCTGCTGGCCGGGTTCGGTGCCGGGATGACGTGGGGTTCGGTCCTGCTGACGTGGGGAGGGGCGCGGTGAGCGGCAAGGGCGCCTTCGGGCAGCGGCCCGCCTCCCCGGTGGCGCTGGTCACCGGCGCCTCGGGGGGTCTGGGCCGGGAGCTGGCGCTGGCGCTGGACGCGGCCGGGTGCCGGGTCGCGGTGCACTACAACAGCGCCCGCCAGGCCGCCGAGGAGGTGGCGGGCAAGCTGGCCGGCGACCACGTCCTGGTCACCGGCGACGTCGCGGACTACGCGCAGGTCACCGCGATGTACGAGCGGATCACCGAGGCGCTGGGCCCGGTGGACGTGCTCGTCAACAACGGGGCGGTGCGCAAGGACGCGCTGATGGCCATGCAGAACCCGGTCGAGTGGCGGCAGGTGATCGACACGAACCTGGTCGGTTCCTTCCACACCGCGCGGGTGTGCGTGCCGGCGATGCTGCGGGCCCGCTGGGGCAGGGTGGTCAACATCGTCTCCCCGTCCGCGCTGATCGCCACCGCCGGGCAGACCGCCTACGCGGCGTCCAAGGCGGGGCTGATCGGGCTGACCCGCACGCTGGCGGCGGAGTGCGGGCGCCGGGGGGTGACGGTGAACGCGCTGTCGCCCGGGTTCATGATCACGGGGATGACGGACACCCTGCCCGAGCACGTGATCGCCGGGATGCGGGAGAAGGTGCCGGTGCCGCGGTTCGTCACCCCGCAGGAGGTCGCCCGTTCCATCGGGCTCTTCCTCGACCAGGACTGCATGACCGGACAGGTCATCAGCATCGACTCGGGAGCCTCCATCACCTGACCCGCCCCGCCCCCGGTTCCCGGCCCGCCCGGTCCCCTTCCCGGCCCGCCCCCCTTGGTGAAGACCTGGGGGGCGGGCCGGGCGGCGTTGCGCGGGGCAGGCCGGCCGGGGCGGGGCGGGTGTGGCGCGGGGGTTCTAGGCGAGGACGGCGAGCGCGGCCTCGTAGTTCGGCTCGTCGGCGATCTCCGCGACCAGCTCGGTGTGCAGGACGGTGTCGTTCTCGTCCAGGACGACGACGGCGCGGGCGGTCAGCCCCGCCAGCGGGCCGTCGGCCAGGGCCACGCCGTAGTTCTCGTGGAAGTCGCGTCCGCGCAGGGTGGACAGGGTCCGGACGCTGTCCAGGCCCTCGGCGCCGCAGAAGCGGGCCTGCGCGAACGGCAGGTCGGCGGAGATGCACAGCACCACGGTGTTGGCCAGCGAGCCGGCCTTGGCGTTGAAGGTGCGCACCGAGGTGGCGCAGGTGGGGGTGTCGATGCTGGGGAAGATGTTGAGGACCTTGCGCTTGCCGGCGAAGTCCTGCAGCGAGGTGTCGGCGAGTCCCTCGCCGACCAGCGTGAACGCCGGGGCCTGGCTGCCGGCCTGGGGCAGCGCGCCGCCGACCTGGACCGGGTTCCCCTTCAGCGTGACCTGAGCCATGAAAAGCCTCCTACCAGCGGTGGAATGTGGTGACAACGCCGCCGATCCTACTGCGCGCCCCCGGCCCCGGACGCCGGGCGGCCACTTCTCGGACACGGGAGGGCCTGCGGGTGCCGCCGCCGGCACACCCGCCGGTGCGCTCGCCAGCGGGTCTGCCGGTGCGTCTGGCGGTGCGTCTGCCGGTCAGGCGGACCAGAACGGGTCGTCGTGGCGGGGCAGGACGTTCAGGTTGCCGTTGGGCAGGGTCGGTTCGGGCACGTAGGTGCCGAAGGGGTCGCGGTCGCGGATGACGGGGATGGGGCCGACGGTGGCCTGGAAGGTGATGTTCCCGGCGGCGCCGAACAGCACCGCGACGCCGTATCCGGCGGGCGTGGTGGCGAACATGGCGGGCTGGCGGGGGTTGACGGCGGTGATCCGGTAGCCGCGGGCCTGCCAGCCGCGTTCGGTGACGCCCAGCAGCGCCCCGTACCTGGCGGGGGCGACCCTGGTGGTGACGTGCCGCTCGCGGGTGGCGGTGGCGTAGCCCAGGGAGCGGTCCTGGAGGCCGCCGGTGGTCTGCTCGGTGGAGCGCGGCCAGCCGTCCCAGTGGCGCAGCGGGGGGCGGATGGCGGACATCGCCTCGTCGAGGAGCGCGTCGAGGGCGTGGACGGCCTGTTCGGGGGTCATGGGGGCGGCTCTCAGTGTGACCAGAACGGGTCGTCGTCCGTGGGGATGACGTCGAGGTTGCCGTTGGCCGTCACGGGGTCGGGGGTGGGGGTGCCGAACGGGTCGCGGTCGCGGATGACGGGGATGTGGCCGCCGCCGGAGGCCTGGAGGGTGATGTTGCCGGCGGCGCCGAACAGCATCGCGACGGAGGATCCGTCCGGGGTGGCGGCGAACAGGGCCGGCTGGTTGGGGTTGACCGAGGTGATCTTGTATCCCTTGGCTTTCCAGTCGCGTTCGGCCATGTCCATCAGGGCGGTGTACTTGGCCTTGGAGACCTTGGTCGTGATGTGGCGGTCGCGGGTGGCGGTGGCATAGCCCTTGGAGTGGTCGTCGATGCCCCCGCTCTGTTCGGTGGAGCGCGGCCAGCCGTCCCAGTGGCGCAGCGGCGGCTGGATGCCGGAGAGCGCCTCGTCCAGGAGCGCGTCGAGTTTCTGGACGGCCTGTTCGGGTGTGGTGAGGGACTGGGGTGCCGGGTGCTCGTCGCCCACGCCCGCGCCTGTGTGTCCGCAGGCCGTCAGGGCGAGTGCCAGCGTGGCGGCTGTGAGGCCGAGCCGTCGTGCGGTCGGGGTTGCCATGTTCATCGGCCTTCCTGCCGTGTCACGGCGTCGTACCTGCCGGCCACGATCTGGCCGATGTTGTTGATCGACTCCGCGGTCGCGGTGTCGGAGGAGCTGTTCATGTAGTTGGAGTGGGAGTCCAGGGACAGGGACTTGCCGTCGGGGACCGCGAACCGGTTGGCGCCGAAGTCCTTGCTGGCGGGGTCCTGGCCGAACCAGAGCTGGTTGTCGGGGGCGAACGTCTGGTAGAGGTCGTCGGCGACGGGGCCAAGGACGGGGCCCAGGACCACGTCGGTGGCGACCCGGCCCTTGGCCGGCAGGTGGCTGACCGGGTCGTTCTCGGCGTCGCCGACCCACACGTGGTGGGGGTCGATGTGCAGTTGGGAGGCCTTGTCGGCGCCGGTGCCGGGGGAGCCGACCAGGATGATGTCGTCGGCGCCGGTGCCGCCGGGCAGCTGCGCGCCCAGGCCCACCGTGGTGGAGCCGTAGCTGTGGGCGAGGGCGACCAGGTGCGCGGGCGCTCCCTCGTGGGTGGCGCGCAGTCCGGCCATGAACGTGTCGTAGGCGGCGCCGCCCTTGGCGGCGCGGTCGGTGCCCGTCACCTCCAGGGGCCGGGGGTCCCCGTCGAGGACCTTCTCCAGTCCGGGCGGCGGGTCGTAGCCGAGCCAGATCATGGAGGCGACCTCGGCACCGGAGTCGGCGATGTGGGCGGCGTTCCACACGTTCAGGGCCCGGTCGGCGTCCTTGCCGCCGACGGAGGACAGCTTGGTGCCCAGCCCCGGCACGTAGGCGCTGACGTTCTTCGCGGTGTCGGGGTTGCCGAAGGACAGGATGCCGCGGCCCTGGCCCTGTTCGCCGACGCCCAGCAGGAACGCGGGCGGCTGCCGGCCGTTCTGCACGTTCAGCTTGTCCCGGATCGCGCGGAAGCCCTCCAGTTTCTGCTTCTCGTCGTCCGACGGGTTCGGCTTGTGCTCGTAGGTGTCGATCAGGTGTGCCAGGTTGAGGCGGTTGGCCTGGTCGCGGGCGGTGGCGGGGATGCCGTCGCGCATGCCCAGCAGGTCGGGGTGGGCCTGGACCAGGCGCTGCTGCTCGTCCGGGGTCAGGCCCTTCCACCAGGAGTTGACCTCGGTGGGGGCGGCGCCGGCGGGCGGCCAGCCGGCCGCCATCAGGCCGGTGCCGAGCTCGTCGACGGCCTTGCGGTCGGCGCCGGCCTGCGCCAGGTCCAGGCCGGTGCCGGTGCGGGCCCGCACGGTCAGGTCGTCCAGCAGCTTGGCGATCTTCTGGTCGGCGCCGTCGGCCTCGGTGACGGCGTGGCAGATGCGGTCCGCCAGCGCCCTGGCCCGCTGCGGCGTGTCGTAGCCGGGGTCGTGGCGTTCGGCCTGCGAGGGCGCCGGCCAGCTGACCGTGCCGTCCTCGGCGACCGTCAGCCCCGCGCCCTGCGCCTCCTTCAGGGCCTCCTTCAGCTTGGACTGCGCCAGCTGGAAGCTCTCCGAGGCCTCGCGCAGCAGCCCCGACACCGCGGACATCTCGGTGTGCGCGGCGTCCAGGCGCCCGCTGGTGCGCTGCAGCGAGGCGTTGGCGGCGCCGGCCGCGGTGCCGACCCACTGGCTGTTGAAGACGTGCTTGGTGACCTCGGTGTTCATCGCCTGGACGTGCTTGCCGAACGCGCCGGCCAGGGTGTCGTAGGCGCCGGCGGCGCCGGCCAGGCCGGACAGGTCCGCGTCGCGCAGCTGGGCGAGGGTGACCATCAGTTCACCGCCGGCGCGTAGGGCCCGGCGCCGGGCGCCTTGAGGGCGCCGGCGTTGCCCGAGTCGGTGCCGCGGTAGTTGCCCGCGGTCTGGCCCAGCTTCAGGCTCACCCCGTCCACCTCCGAGGCCAGCTTGTTCAGGCACTCCTCCCACGCCGCCGTGCAGGCGTGCAGCGACGCCCCGGTGCGCCAGCCAGACAGCGCCGCGACCGCCGTGTCGGAGGGCTCGTGGATGTGCTTGAGCTCGCCCGGCATCGCCTCACCGGTGTCCTTGGCGACCTTCGCCGCCGCGTCCAGGTCCGCCGGGTTCACCCCGAACAGCGGCCCGCCCGCCGGCGGACCGTAGGGCCCGTACAGGCCCGGCCCGTCGGAGCCCGCGTACGCGTTCAATGGATCCCGTCCCCCCGCTGGTCGACCGACTGCTGTGCCCGCTTGGGGCCGCCCCGGGGCCCGCACCCGGGGCCGCGGCCGGGCTCGTGGCCGGGGTCCCGTGCGGGCATGCGAAACCGCACGCTTGTACGGTTCGCGTCGAAGCATGGCGAAAATAGCAGATCAGCCCACCGGCGCAGGCCCGGCCGCGGGCCCACGCCTGCCCGGTGACGGCCTGGCGGCGGGCGGGCGGCGGGCGTCCGGGGACGTACCGGGGCCCGTGTCCCGGGGGGTGGCGCCCCGTCACCCGGGCGCGCACGGCGGACCCGGGGCCGGTGGGTCGGTGGGTAGGGGCGGCCGGGTGGTGGCGCGGGCGCGGTCTACGGCTGCGGTGGTCGGGCGGCGATGAAGACGAGTTCGCGGCCCGGCCGGTCGGGGGCGTCGCGGACCTCGCGCAGGATGAAGCCGTGTGCGGCCAAGTCCGCCTCCACCTCGCCGCGTTGGCGAAAGCGCAGGGTGGAGGTGGAGGTGAGCTGCTGCCCGTCGGCGGCGAACACACAGGTCCACCGGAAGGTCACCGGGGCCGGCCCGGCCGGGCGGTTCAGGGGGCGGGGTCCGCCGGCCCGGCGGGGGAGGGCCAGGGGTGGGCGGGGTCCTCGGTGATCCGCACCTGCTGCGGGGCGTCGCGGGGGAAGGTCCAGATCCGTCCCAGGGTGCTGGTGGCGGTCACCGCGGTGTCGTCCAGGGTGACGTCGGCGAACGGGTTGGAGGAGCAGGAGATCGCGAGCCACTCCAGGGTGTTCTCGTCGTCGTCGCGGGTCAGCGCGACCCAGCCGATGCTGCCGTGCTCGGACGCCTCGCCCGCGAGCGCGCGGCTGCCGGCGTGGGTGCTGGCGGCGAACGTCGTGTCGACGTCCGTCCAGTCGGTGGGGGTCCACGCGGTGGCCCGCAGCAGTTCCCCCCAACTCCACTGCTGGGCCCGCGGGTCGTGGCGCCGGCCGGCGGGGGAGAACCGCATGAGCTGCATCACCGACAGCGACCCGTCGCCGTACATGATGAAGTCCCCGTGGGGCGCCTGGCGGGCACGCCAGCGCTCATGGGCCAGGCCGGTCCGGGGTCGCGCGTCGTCAAAAGCCACGCCCGCCATGATCGCACCCGGCGGCGCCCCGGCAACGGCCGGGCCCGAACTCCCCTGCACCGCAAGGCCGGTGCGGCGCCGCGCCGCGGCGGGCGACTCGGACCACCCCTTCCACATACTCGGATCCGAGTAGTACGATCCGAGTATCACCGGTCCGGGCCCCAGCCCCGGCCCCCGCGTGCGACCACGGAGTGCCATGACCGCCAAACGACCCGCCAACCCCCTGGCCCTCGCCCTGCTCGGCCTGCTCCTCGAACAGCCCCTGCACCCCCACGCCATGGCCACCACCCTGCGCGAGCGCCACCTCGACCAGGCCTTCAAACTGACCACCGGTTCGCTCTACGACACGGTGCGCGCCCTGGCCCGCGACGGCTGGATCGAGGCCACCGACACCGAACAGGTCGGCGCGCGCCCCGCCCGCACCGTCTACCGCCACACCCCCCAGGGCCGGCAGTACTTCACCCAGTGGCTGGACGAACTCATCCGCGAACCCTCCCGCGAATACCCGAAATTCCTGTCCGCCGTCAGCTACCTGGGCGCCCTGGGACCGCACCGCGCCGCCCAGGCCCTGCGCGAACGGGCCGCCGCCCTGCAGACCCGCATCACCGAGAGCGAACAGGCCCACCACAGCGCCACCCACGAACACCACGCCCCCCGACTGTTCGTCATCGAGGCCGAGTACGCCCACGCCATGCTGCACGCCGAACGCCAATGGGTGCTGCGCACCGCCGAGGAGATCGAACAGGGCACCCTGGCCTGGCCGGAGGCCGCCCCCGATGCCTGACACCCCCGCACCCGCCCCCGCCGCCACGCCCGCCCCCGCGCCGGCCCCCACCGGGCAGCGCTTACCTGCCTCCGGTACCAGCGCCGTCGGGGCCGGTGAAGCGGACGTCCTGGTCGTCGGCGCCGGCCCCGCCGGCCTGATGCTGGCCTGCGAACTGGCCCTGGCCCGCGTGCGCACCGTGCTCCTGGAACGCGACCCGTCCCCGCCCGGCTTCTGCCGCGGCTTCAACCTCAACGCCCGCAGCCTGGAACTGCTGGAACGCCGAGGCCTGGCCGAGCGCCTCCTCGCCGAAGGCCCCACCGTGGCGACCACCGCGTTCACCGCACAGGCCCGCCTCGACCTCGCCGCCATGCGCACCCGCCACCCCTACGTCCTGGGCATCGCCCAGACCAGGGTGGAGGAGATCCTCACCGAACACGCCCGCCACCTGGGCGTGCGCATCCTGCGCGGCCACCGCCTGAGCGCCCTCGACCTCGACGACGACGGCGTCCACGCCCACACCGACACCCCCGACGGCCCCGCGCTGCTGCGCGCCGGCTGGCTGGCCGGCTGCGACGGCGGCCGCAGCACCGTGCGCGAACTCGCCGCCATCGCCTTCCCCGGCACCCCCGCCCGCCGCTTCACCCTGCTCGCGGACGTGGTCCCGACCGACCCCCAGCAGATCCCCTTCGGCGTGAACACCGGCCCGGGCGGCACCGTGTTCGCCATCCCCAGACCCGGCTACCTCCGCCTGCTCACCGCCGACCCCCACCCGCCCCGGGACCGGCACGAACCGCTCACCCTGCCCCGCTTCCAGCAGGCACTGGACCACGCCCTGGGACGCCGCGTCCCGATCGCCCGCGCCCACTGGCTGACCCGCTTCGGCGACGCCGCCCGCCTGGCCGAACGGCTGCGCCGGGGCCGGGTGCTGCTGGCCGGGGACGCCGCCCACATCCACCCGCCCGCCGGCGCCATCGGCGTCAACGCCGCCATCGACGACGCGATGAACCTCGGCTGGAAACTCGCCCTCGTCGCCCGCGGACAAGCCCCCCAAACCCTCCTGGACACCTACCACAGCGAACGGCACGCGGCCGGCGCCAGACTGCTGCGCAACACCCGCGCCCAGGCGCTGCTCGCCGGCGACGACGAGGAACTCGCGCCGGTGCGCGACCTGCTCGCCGAACTCGCGCAGGCCAAGGAGACGGCCGGCCCCCTGGCCGAGGAGATCACCGGCATCGCCACCCGCTACCCGGCCCCCCACGGCAGCGGCCACCCCTGGGAGGGCGCGATGGTCCCGGACATCCCCCTGCAGCGCGACACCCTCCAAGACGGCGCCCTGATACCGCTGCTGGCCCGCACCGGCGCCGGCGCCCTGCTCCTGGAGGACACCACCGCCACCGAGGCGCTGCGCGCGGCGGCCGCCCCCTGGGCGGACCGGGTGAGCGCGGCGGCGGTGCGGCCCGGCGCCCTGCCCGACACGTCCGCGGTGCTGGTGCGCCCGGACGGCCACGCCGCCTGGACCGCACCGCCCACCGCACCGCCCCGGGCCGCCGCCGAACAGCTGCTCGCGGCCCTGCACCTGTGGTTCGGGCCGGCGGCGGTGCCGGTGCCGGGGGCGCCCGGCCTCCCGTAGGATCCGGCCGCTGTCGCGCAGCCGTGGCAGCACCCGCTGGGTGAGGAAGAGCGGCGCTTTGACGTTGACCGCGACCATCTCGTCGAACTCCTCGGGGGTGAGGACCTCGATCGGGCGCCCCATGAGGTTGAGCCCGGCGTTGTGGACCAGGATGTCGATCGCCGCTTCCCCGTGCGCGCGCAGCCCGGCCGCCGGCCCGGCCATGAGGGTGTCCACGTCGCCGGGAACGCCCAGTTCGGCGTCCACGGTGAACGCCCGGCCGCCGGCCCCGGCGATGGCCGTGGCGCTCTCCTTCGCCGCCGCCTCGTTGCTGCCGTAGTGCACGGCGGCCAGGGCGCCGTCCCGGGCCGGGCGTTCGGCGATGCCCCGCCCGATGCCCCGGCCGGCGCCGGTGACCAGCGCGACCTTCCCGCCGAGGTCTCGCATGTCCACCCCTTGATCATGTTCCGCCGAGACCCCACCGTTTGACCCGACAAGGTCGGACTCACCCGAGTTTGACGTTCACTCAGGCCACGCGGGGGTGACGCCCTTTCCCGGACACGGACACGGACACGGACACGGACGCGCACGCCTCGGCCCCAGGCCGGCGGGCCGTCGCCCGAGCCGGTCCCGCCACCGCCGGGCTCAGGCGGCCAGGCCGGGGAGGACCTCGGCGCCGGGCAGCCGGGCCGCCGCCCAGCCGGGGAGGATCAGCTTGCCCCGCCGCCGCCCGCTGCCGATGAGCACGTGCGGGGCGGCGGCCACCGCCTCGTCGACCAGCAGCGGCCAGCCGCCCGGCAGGCCGACGGCGGTGATGCCGCCGTACTCCATGCCGGTGGCGGCGACGGCGACGTCCACCGGCGCGAAGGAGGCCTTGCGCGCGCCCAGGTGCCTGCGCACGGCGGTGTTGACGTCCAGGCGGGTGTCGGCGCGCACCAGGCAGGCGGCCAGGGTGACGTCGCCGCCGCGTTTGGCGGCGACCACCACGCAGTTCGCGGAGAGCTCCAGCGGCACGTCGTAGGCCTGGCAGAACACCGCGGTGTCCGCCTTGTCGGGGTCGGTGTCCACGTACAGCACGGATCCGGCCCACCCGTGCGCGTCCGCGTTCGTCAAGGCGTCGGTGACGGGGGCGGCGAGGTCGTCGCAGACCTCGACCGCCGTGCGGACGAGGGTGAAGTTCCCGAACGGGGCGCGCACGTTCTCGTTCATGAAGCGGACTGTACCGCGCCCCCGGCAGGCCTGGCGCGGGCCCTGCCGCTGCCCCTGGGGCGGCGAAATCCGGTGCCGGCCGGAGTCGGTGGCGCCGGGCGCGGGGAAGGGGCCCGCCATGGAAGATCTTGCACAGAACATCGATGAGGCGGCCGCCGGACAGGACGGTCCGCCGCCGCACCTGCTCCCCGGCCCGCCGGCGCACGCGGTGCGCCTGGCCGGCGGCGCCGCGAACACCGTCTGGCTGGTCACCCTGGCCGACGGCGGACGCGTGGTGGTGAAATCCACCCCGGCACTGGCCCCCGACGCGTACGCGAAGGAGGCCCAGGGCCTGCAGGCCCTGCGCACCCACGGCGCCCTGCCGACCCCGCGGGTGCCGGCCCTGCACCCGGACGGCCTGGTCCTGGAAGCCCTCGAACAGCCGCCCGCGCACGACACCGCCTTCTGGGAACGCGCCGCACACGCGCTGGCCGGCCTGCACACCACCACCGGACAGCGCTTCGGCTGGGCCGAGGACGGCCGGCTCGGCCGCCTGGCACAGCGCAACCCCTGGACCCAGGACGGACACGAGCTCTTCGCCCGCCACCGCCTGCTGCGCTACCTCGACGAACCCCTGGCACGCCAGGCACTCGGACCCCGGGGCCGCGCCGACCTGGAACGCATCTGCGACCGGCTGCCCCGACTCCTCCCCGCCGCACCGCCCGTCCTCACCCACGGCGACCTGTGGCACGCCAACATCCTCGCCCGCCCGGACGCAACACCGGCGTTCATCGACCCGGCGGTGTCCTGGACATGGGCGGAGACGGACCTGAGCATGATGTTCTGCACCGGCGGCGTCCCCGCCCGCTTCTTCGACGCCTACCGCGAACACCACCCCCTCACCGACGGCTGGCAGCACCGCATGCGGCTGCTCCACCTGCGCGAACAGCTCAGCTGCGCCGCCCACTTCGGCGCACGCGACGGCCACACCGGCGACCTCCTCGACGTGCTGCGCACCTACCGGTAGCGCGGCCGCCCGTCCGGCCCGGTGCCCGCTGCGCCGTCCTCAGCGGCCTTCTCGTCTGTGGTGGTCCTGCGGTGCGTCGGGGACCAGTTCCTGGTCGTAGCGGGCCAGGAGGGTCTGCATCGTCCGGCGGTCGGGGCGGCCGCCGGCGGCGAGGGCGGCGGCCTCGATGAAGAACTCCTCGAAGCCGGCCGGGGTCAGCGTCACCAGGATCGTGGCGGGGGTGTCGCCGATCGCGGTGAAGGAGTGCGGGTGGGTGCGCGGGACGTGCAGGAAGCCGCCGGGGCCCGCCTCGGTGGTGTGCTCGTCGCACCGCAGGCGGAACGCGCCGCTGACGACGTAGAACGTCTCGTCGTGGCCGCGGTGCAGGTGCAGTGGCGCGCCCTGGCCGGGTTCGAAGGTGGACTCCAGGACGGCGATCGATCCGCCGCTCTGGGCGCCCGCGAGTTTGACGACGTACGGGCTGCCCGGCACGTGGTGGCGCCCGCCGTGCCCGGGGGCCAGGGCGACGGGTTCGCGGTGGACGCCGCCCCGGCCGGGCTCCCGGCCAGACTCCCTGCCGGGTTCCGCGCGGTGGGGGTCAGCCACGGCCGGGCTCCGCGCCGGGGTCCTCGGTGAACTCCCCGGTGAACTCCTCGCGGTGGCGTTCGGCCCAGGCCCGGAACGGTGTCGCGGCGCGGCCGGTGAGCTGCTGGACCGCGGGCGTGACGGTCGCGGCGAACGGTTCGAGGGAGGCGGCGCGCAGCGCCATGACCGCGTCGGCGGTCTCCGGGCGCAGGCCGTGGTCCAGGAGTGCCTGGCGGGCGGCGGGGGGTGGGATCTCGGTGAAGTCCAGTGGGGTGCCCAGGACTTCGGCGAGCGTCGTGGTCATCTCGCCGGGGGTGAGGGCCTGGGGGCCGGTCAGCAGGTGGGCCCGGCCGTCGTGTCCGGGCCGGGTCAGGGCGTGGGCGGCGGCCGCGGCGATGTCGGCGGGGTCGATGACGGACACCCGGCCGGCGGCGAACGGGGCCCGGACGGTGCGGGTCGCGCGGATCGCTCCGGCCCAGGCGAGGGTGTTGGACATGAAGCCCATCGGGCGCAGGAACGTCCATGCCAGGCCGCTGTCCTGGACGGCCTGTTCGCCCGCGCGGTGCCAGCGGGCGACGGGGTCGTCCGCGTCCGGGTCGGCGGCCCGGCCGGAGGACAGCTTGACGACGGCCTCGGCGCCGGCGCGGGCGGCCGCGGCGGCGAGGTTGGCGTCGTGGCGCGGGATGTCGGGGCCGTCGGAGAGCAGGAACACCTTGCGCACGCCCCGCAGGGCGGCGGCCAGGCTGTCCGGCTCGCCGAGGTCGGCGCCGACGACGTCCACGCCGCCTGGCAGGCGGGCCCGTTCGGGGCGGCGGGTGGCGGCGCGCACGGGGGCGCCGAGGGCGGCCAGGTGGCCGACGAGGGCGCGGCCGACGGTGCCGGTCGCGCCGGTCACGAGTATCACAGGGTCCTCCCAGTGTCCTTCGGCAGGCTGTTCTTCGGCAGGGTGCCCTTCGGCAGGGTGTTCTTCGTCAGGGTGTCGAGCAGGTCGTCGTGCCAGGCCAGGTCGGCCTTCAGGCGGGCGAGGCAGTGCTCGAAGATCCACGGTTCCAGGCCGGTCAGGTCCGGCCGGGCGGCCTCGAACTGCTCCTCGAACAGGGCCACTTGGTCGGCCACGGCCTGCCGGCGCGCGGCGACGGCCCCGGCGAGGTCCTCGTCCGTGAGGTCCGCGGTGTACTGCAGGGCCAGGTCGACCGGGTCGGGCAGCAGGCGCACCTTGCGCAGGGCGGCGTCGCGCAGGGCGGCGAGCTCCCGGCGGCCCTGGTCGGTGATCGCGTAGACGGTCCGCTCGGGCGGGTTGCCGACCTTCTCGTTGCGCACCACCTCGACCAGGCCGTCATCGGCCATCCGGTGCAGGACGCTGTAGAGCGATCCGGGTTTGACGTCGGTCCACAGCTCGGTGCGGTCGAGCTGTGCCGCCTGGCGGATCTGGTAGCCGTGCATCGGCCCGCCCCGGGCCAGCGCGCTGAGTGCGAAGAGTCGCGAAGTGCTCACAGTGTTAGTCGAACACGACTACGGGCCATAGTCAAACGCGATTATGGGCGGGGTGCGGGTGCGGGTGCGGGTGCGGGTGCGGGTGCGGCCGGGGCGTGGGAAGTCGGCCGGTCCGACTTCCCACGCAGGCGCGTCCGCTGCCGGGGGCGGGCGCGACTCGGGGCGAATCGTTCCTGCGGCCCCGTTGCTCCCCGCAAGGGGCCGCCGGTACAACAGGGTTGGCCGTCCCGGCTGTCTCCAGTACCTGTGCGGGGCGGTCGTGGCCACCGTGGTGCGGGTCGGGCGGGCCGGTCGGGTCGGAGATCGCGGGCCCGGTACGCCGATGGGGTCGGCGGGGCGGGTCGTCGGGCCGGACGGCATCCCCGTGGTGCTGCGGTTGTACGGACCTGTTCACGGCCTTCCGCCGGACGGCGGCGCGGCCTGTTCCGACGGCTTTCCGGTCTTTCTCGTGCTCGTTGTTCTGTTCGGCCTGGTGATCCTGCCGGTCGAGGCGGTGGGGTGGGTGCGTGGGACGCCTCGCTACCGGTTGAGCGTCGAGGTCGGCGGGCCGCGGCCGCGCAGTCTCGTGCTCGGTTTCAAGTCCAGGGCGCAGGCGCGGGATTGCCGCCGGAGCCTGGCTGTCGGCGTCGGCGAGCACGGCGGGGGAGCGGTGCCCCGCACCCCGCAGGGCGGCGAGGGCGGACTGAAGCGCGAGAAGTCGGCCGGTCCGACTTCCTGCGCGGAACCACCGGTTTGCTGCGGGCCCGCGCCCTGCCGGGTCGCCTGTTCGGCTCCCGCTCAGAGGCCTGGTGGATCCGCTGGGACGGGTCCTTCGCGCTCACGGTACGTCGCAGCCCCGGCCGCGCGGCCGGGGCTGCGACGGGGGTGGCTGGCGGGTCAGGCGGTGGGGAAGTCGCCAGCCTTGACCCCGGTGAGGAAAGCGGACCAGGCGTCGGCCGGGAAGACCAAGGCCGGGCCGCTGGGGTCCTTCGAGTCGCGGACGGCCATGCCGCCAGCGACGACGTTCCCCGCCTCGACGCACTCGTTCGCCTGTGCGCTGTAGCTGCTCTTGTACCAGCCCCGAGCGGAGATCTTCGGCTTGGTCATGCGCTCACCCTCTTGTCTGATCTCTTAACTCGCTGTCTCTGCCGCGATTGCGGTGATCATATCCAGCGACTGGGCGGGGTTCAGGGCTGACGATCGCAGGTCCTCGAAGACGAGCCCGTAGCCGTCGAGTTCTGCCTCTCGTTCCAGGTAATGGCTGCTCGTCAGATTCTCCAGAAACACTGCTCCCGAGGTAGGGGAGCCAGTGAATCCGTACATCACGAATGCCCCGCAGGCGCCAGCGGTCGGACCGATGTCGAGCGGAACCACTTGCAAGGTGACGTTGGGGAGTTGCGCCGCTTCGACGAGGTAGCCCAGTTGCGCGCGGTGTGCATCGGCGCCGCCCACCGGGCATCGGAGGGCCGGCTCCCAGATGATCGCGCAGAGTCGGGCCGGATCGGGCTTGGTCAGAACCTCCTTGCGTTCCATCCGGAGCCTGACCAACTGGTCGATGCGTTCCGGGCGGACAACAGCCGGGTTGGCCTGAAGCAGAGCGCGGGTGTAGTCCTCGGTCTGCAACAGGCCTGGCAGGACCAGTGGCTGCCAGTTCCGGATGTAGCGAGCGTCTGCTTCCAGATCGAGGAAGTCCACATAGGCGGGCGGGATCGTATCGCCGTGGTCGTGCCACCAGCCGCGCTTCTTGCTGTCGCGGGCCAGCGTCTCAAGGGAATCGCGGTCCCTCGGCTCCGTGACGCCGTACAGGTCCATCAGGACGCCGAGGTCCAGTCGGCGGATCCCGACCGCGCCGGTCTCTATCCGGCTGATCTTCGCGCGCGAGCACGCGAGCGCGGACGCGGCGTCCTCGGTGGTCCTGTTCGCTGATTCCCGGAGCCGACGGAGCTCCGACCCCAGGCGGCGGCCGCGGACGGTCGGCCTCGGTTCGTCGGTCATGCGCGATTCCTCCCTTGAACTGCCCAGTCTGCCCCGTGACGGACCGTCGGGGCCACGCGCCTCGCAAATCTGCACGGTTGCAGTCGTTCTTGTTGCAGACGGCATTGGCGCAGTGGCATGCTACAGGCAGTAGTCCATGAAAGACACAGCGTGATCATGATGGATCGTCGCCCGGGCATCCCCATGCCCGCCGACGGTCCTCGGGCCTTGCCTCACGTGCCCGGATCACGCTTTCCCGCTCCGCCGCCGAGGAGGCGTCGCCATGTCCGAAACGCTGAAGATCCCGCCCCCCGCCGTGGGGGAGTACTCCTGCTGGCTGTCGCGCCACCAGAAGTCCGTGCCCACCGCGCGGGGGCTGCTGCGCGGCTTCCTCTCCCACCACCAGGGGGGTGAACTGTTCTCCGACTACTCCGGGTTGGTGCTCGGCGAACTCGTCACCAACGCCGTCCAGCACGCCCGCACCCCGTCCGACCGGCTGCTGTTCGTGCGCTTCGCCCTCTCGGCCGACGACCTCAGGATCGAGGTCCACGACGCCGACTCCCGGCAGCCCGTGCTGCGTCGCGTCAACGGGGACGAGGAATGCGGGCGGGGGCTGTGGCTGGTGTCCGAACTCGCCCTCCAGTGGGGCTGCCGACCGTGCGCGGGCGGGGTCGGCAAGGCGGTGTGGGCGGTCCTCGGACCCCAGAGCGGCGCCGCCGCGTGACCACCATCCCGCCGCGCGACTACCCGCACCCGGTCACCGTCGAGATCGGCGGCGTCACCGAGACCGCCACCTTCACCCGGCTCGCCGACGCCCTGGCGGCCGTGCGCACCGCCCTGGCCCGCCTTCCCCTCGACGACGACCACGCCGCCTACCTCGCCGACCTGTTCGCCCCCGAATCCACCGCCCTCATCTCCCGCCGGCTGACCGACTTCGGCGCGCTGCGCACGATCGCCTTCGTCGGCATCCACGCCCACCCCATCCACCTGCGCCCCGCTGACGGCATCGACGAGCTCCCGGACCCGAGGTGAGGCGCAGCTGCGCCCGGGTCGTGAGGTGGTGGTGCCTGCGCGGCCAGTTCTCCCTGCCCGTACGGGCGTTGAGTCCGGGGCGCCGCGCCGCCCACGCCGAGATACGGCGCTGGGCGGCCGCCCCGGGCAGTGCCGAGGCCCTGCTGCGGGCCGTCGCCGACCGCGCCGCCCGCCAGGCGCCCTCGCGCTAGTTGTGCTGTGACCGGGACCGTTCGCCGTGTACGGGGGCGCCTCTCAGTCTTCCTGCGAGAGGTCTGATCACTCGGCCACTGCCGCGCGCCAGATCCATGAGGTGCGGCGGGGGCGGTCTTCCAGATCGCCCCGGCCGGTGCACCAGAGGAGGACATGGGCCGGGTCACCGGGTGGAGCTTCGGGGAAGAGCCGGTGGAGTACCGCCGCGCAGAGCGGCGCCGGGGGCAGCCATGGCACGCCCAGCCCCTGGGTGATGTCGTGGGTGTGCAGGAGCACCTCGGCGACACCCATTGCCGCAAAGCCTGACGGGTCGCAAGGACCCCAGTGCCAGGCCCGCGCCTCCGGGCCGGCCGTGGCCAGTGCACTGCCGAGCAGCCCTGCGCAGGCGGTGACCACCTGGAGCACCTCGCGTGGGGAGCTGTCCGGGCGGACGGCGAGGTCGAAGGGCAGGTAGGCGTCCGTCGGGCGTGCGGCGATCTGCCCGGCGTAGGCCAGCAGGTCATGGGCGATGTGGGCGGCCGTCGTCCAGCAGCTCCATTCCAGCGGACCTGCCGGTACCGACCAGTCCTCCGCGTCGTGCGGGCCAAGTACCCGCATCATCTCGGTCACGGCCTCGTTGACGTCTCGGTTGTCGATGTAGCGCATCCGGCGATGCTACGGCTGCGACAGGAGGGTTCATCCGTCCACGGTTGGGCTGCCGCGCTTGCGAGGGGGCGTCCGCCCCGGCGGAGGCCCTTCTCGCCGGGGATGCGTGCGCGTTCACGGCGTTGGGCGGCCAGGACGTCGGGGTGGCGGGGTGGCGGGCGTTGGCGTTGCGCCAACGGAGGCGGCGGTGCAGTTCACGGTTCTGGACGGGGCGGTTGGGGTGGCTGGAGTTGGCGAGGGTGAACTGGCGCAGCGGTCCGAAGTGCGCCTCGACGGGGTCGGCCCAGGAGGCGTTGGTCGGGGTGAAGCACAGCTCCACCTTGTTCTTCCGGGCCCACTGGCGGATCTCGGCGCCCTTGTGCGTGGAGAGGTGTCCACGATCGCGTAGATCGGGGCGCCGTCGGGGCGGGCGGCGCGGATCGACTTGAGCGCGGCCAGGCTATCGGCGGTGCCCTTGCGGCGACGGTTGACGCCCCAGAGGGTGTCATCGCCGATGGAGTAGCAGCCGTGGAAGTAGGTCATGCCGTGGGTGTGGTGGTAGGTCGCCGGGACCCGGTCCGGCCGGCCCTGCTCGGCCCAGCAGGATCCGCCGGTCGGGCGTATGCCGAGCGGCCCGAACTCGTCGAACGCGAAAACGCGGTCAGGGAAGCGGTCCGGGACGTGCTCGATCCGGTCCAGCGCGGCGTCGCGGCCGGGGTCGGTGGACTCCTTCCAGGTCTTGGCCCGCCGGAAGGTGGCGCCGCGTCGGGCGGGCAGGCAGCGCAGGGCCTCGCGGTCGATGCGGATCACCCGGCCGTGGACCTTGCGGATGTAGGCGGCGAGCTTGCGGATGGACCAGCGGGTGAAGGGCTGGGCGAGCTTGGTCGGGCGGGTGGCGGCCGTCTGGACGACGAACATTGGATGGGATGTCAGCCCCCGTCCAATCGGCCCCAGCCTTCGCCCAGGCAGGAAGCCGGTGAACCTATGCGGTCAGAGCGCTGGCGTCCGTCCCGCGCTGCTGCGGGGCGGAGAACGGGATCGATCCCGGCCAGACTGTCGCGCAGCCGACGGGCCCCCAGGGCGACGCGGTCGTCGGCGGCCCGCGACAGCTCCTCGCACAGCCGTACCGCGTCGTCCCGGTCGTCGGCGAAGACGCCGAACACATCGCGGACCGCGGTGTGGATCCAGTCGCCGTGGTTGTCGTCGGCCACTGCCAGTGCGGACGCGACGATCGCCAGCCCGGCCAGGTCGTTTCGCCGCAGCAGGGCTTGTGCGCTCACCCGGGTGACGAAGGTGTCGCCTGCGTCGAGCACGAGCGCCAGCAGCGGCCTGCGGGCCTCCCTCAGCTCGGCGAAGCCTGCCAGGGCGCGACCGGCGTCCGCCCGGTCGCGGTAGTCGCGGCTGCGCCCGAGCTCGGCGAGCGCCGCGACGGCCGCCCGCCGCATGTCCCCGTCCATCTGTCTGTCCACCCCTTCCGAGAGGTCCGGCGAAAGTACCACCGGGGCGCTCCGCGGGCTGATCCGCCAAGATCGGCCGGACAGGGCCTAGCCGCAATGCCACTGACTTTGCGGTCCTCCGCGACCCTCCGACCGAGGCATCGCCACAGGTCAGCGGCTCGCGATCGCTGTTAAGTCAGTGGCATTGGACCTAGCCGAACAGGACGGCCAGCCGGGTCCGGTCGTCCTCGGGCCGCAGGAGCAGCGCGTGGCTCCTGCCGCTCGCGGCCGCGCCGACGAGGACCGGCAGTCCCCAGTCGGCTCCCAAGCGCGTCTCGCGTCCCGTGACGGAGTCGCGGTAGCGGTCTGGAGCGCCGGCCCACAGCGCCACCGGGGTGGCGCCGTCCAGGACCAGCAGGCCGTTCGTGTGCTCCGTCGTGAAGCGCAGCGCGTGGTGCCCGGGGCCGTGGACCGGCCAGACCGCGAAGGGCCCGTCCGGCAGAACGCCGGCCGGAGCAGTGGACCGGGCGCCGGTGCCGTCGAGGCGGACCGCGCTGACCCGGCCGTCGTCGGCGACGGAGTACAGCAGCGCCGAGCCGTCGGAGTGGGCTTCGGCGAGCAGCAGAAACGCCTCCTCGGGGTCCCGCAGGACGGGACGTTCCCGCTCGACGGCGAGGGTGTCCGGGGTGAGGATGCGCAGCGTCGCGGGTCCCGCCGGATCCGCGTCCAGCGCGAGTACTGCCAGCTGCGCCCCGTCGGTGCATACCACCGCGTACTGCGACTGAGGCAACGGCAGCCGCACCGGGCGGCGGACCCGCCACCGGGGCCCGCCGGCGCCGGACTCCAGGTCTGCCGCCTGGACCCGGGACGGCCGGCGTTCGTCGAAGACGTCGTCCAGGTGCCAGAAGGCACGGTCGCCGATCCACCCGACGAAGTCGCCCGCGAAGGCGGAGGTGCGCGGCGGTTGTTCCCACCTGCCCCGTCCCCGCAACGGCAGGAGGGTGTCGGGCTCTTGGTCCACGCCGTCCTGGAGCACGGACATCCGAACCCAGGGGTTGCCGTCCGGGCCGGTGTACAGGGCGGGATTGACGCCCTCGTGCTCCACCGTGATCTCCTCCACACCGTCCGGACCGACCGTCAGGTAGAGGGTGTCGTCACCGCCGTCCGCCCTGTGCCGGTTGGCGGCGACCACCACCGCCTCGCCCGCTCCACCGCAGACGCTGCGGAACGACAGCCCGCCCTCGTCCCTCAGGGTGACCAGCCGAGCGCCGGAGGCCGTGTCGATCCGCCACTCGACCGGCGAGGAAGCGGAGGTCAGTTCACGCATGCAGCCCATCTTAGGGAGGAGGCCGGTCGGGCCGACGGCGCGGCGAGCGGGACGCGGCGGCCCGCACGGCCGTCCCCCGGCGGTCACACCGCTGTTCGCGCAGCACGACCACCGCGTCGTCGCCCTGATCCAGTTGCGGCGCCGGTCGGCCGGGCCGGGGCCTCAGCGCCGAGCGTGGCGGACCTTCAGCCGTCCGAACCCGGTGGTCCCGGAGATCCGGATGGTGGGGCCGCCGGGGGTGGGGTGCCGCGGGGGCTTGTAGCGGGCCTCCTTCCAGCCGGCGTGCATGCCCTCGATGTCGACGACCGCGTCGTGGGGCACCGTGATCCTGGCGCCGCCGGTGCCGAGTTGCAGTTCGATGTCGACGACCGGGTGCTCGAAGATCGCCCGGGACAGGTCCAGGTGCACCCTGCCGAGCGCGGAGACGACCTTGAGGGTCCGGGGCACCCGCCAGGCGCCGCTGCGCCGGATGCGTCCCGTGGCGGCGCCGATCGTCGCCTCGGTGCCCGCACCCGCGCCCGGCTCGGGGAGCGAGGCCAGGGACCGTGCGAGTGCGCCCTGCGTCCTGGCGGTGAGCGCCTGGTCGAGGCGTTCGTCCATCTCCTCGTGGGAGATGCGCCCTTGGCTGTACGCCTCTTGCAGGCGTTGCACGGCCGTGTCGCGGTCGTCGTCGCCGGCCAGGGGCGAGAGGTCTTCCGGCAGCGAGGTCACCGCCACAGCCTAGCGCCGCGCCTGCGCTGCGAACCCGCCAAGGCCCCTGGCGGGAACGGCCGGTGCCGCGCGGAGCCGGTGCGCGCAGGATCGCGGCCCCGCGTCGGGCGGCGTGCGGTCAGCGCAGGGCGGCGAGTTCGCTGACGCGCAGGGTGGGGGTGCCCAGGAAGAGGTCGGCAGGTGCCGGGCCGTGGGCGATGTTGAGCGTGTCGAGCCGGTAGGTCCACGCGCCGTCGTGCGCGTGGGCGAAGCGGTAGTTGATCTGCCAGCGCAGCCATTGCCCGCGGGCCAGGCGCAGTGCCGGGGGGCGGCGCCGTCGGCGCGGCATGCCGAAGGGCGTCGCGACGAGCTGGACCCGCAGCAGGTGGCCGGCCTCCTGGAGGAGCACGCCGGTGTCCGTGCGGGAGCCGGGTGTGCTCTCGTGTGTCAGGGAACGGGGCCGGAAGCCGTCGGACTCGTGCATCCGGACCTCGTGGACGAGGGGCGGTGAGCCGGGCGGCAGCAAGAAGGCGGTCGGGGCCGCGTTGCGCCGGGCGGCTTCGGGTCCGCCCCGGGACTGTCCGGTCCATGACGTGCGGACCCACTGCATCACCGTTTCCACGGGGCCGATCCTGCGGCAGGGCGGTGCCCGGGCGCCACGTCGTTTCGGCGGCTCACGGCAACGGCCGGGGCCGGGCGGGTGGGCCTGACGGCAACGGCCATGCGCGGGTGGGCGCGTAGTCGGCCTTGAGGCTGTGCAGCTGGGCGGCGAGCAGGCGGCCCGCCGCCCCGGCCAGGCCCTGGCGGTCCGTCACCGGATGCGGACCGTCCAGGAGGGACATGGTGAGGCGGTAGGTCGACAGGGCGCTGTCCGTCCGGGCCCCGGTCTGCTCCCGGGACGGTGCGCGGGACAGGACCAGTACCGCCGGCTCGCGGTTCTCGGCGATGGCGGCGCCGAGGCGGGCGTGGCCGTCCAGGACCGCATGGCAGTTGAGTCCGCTGAACCACCAGAGCAGGACGGGCGCCAGGATGCCCTCCCGGGCCTGCTTGCGGCAGGCCTTCACCCGGGGGTCGTCGGGTGGCGGCATCCGGCGCAGCGGCATGACCCGCCACGAGCCGTCGAACCAGTCGATGTAGCCGTCGGGATGGCCGTCGAGCAGCAGGGAGCGCCACTGGCCGCCCGGCCCGCCTGCGGCCGGTGCCATCCCCTCGCGGGCGAGCCGCGGGGAGAGCACCCACGGCCCCTCGTGGAGCGGGCCGGAGGCGCGGGCGTGCAGGGCGCCGGCGAAGCGGTGTGCCCAGCGGGCGTACCAGGACGGCCCTCCCGGCCCGGCGACCGAGCACGCCTCGGCGACCGCGCGTGCCTCGGCGGCCCGCAGGGGGGCGATGGGGGAGCGGTAGTGGTCCGTGCGGGAGTACTCGACGCCGCACCGGTCGTCGTCGATCCTGCCGGTGAGCACCACCCGCGGACCCTGCGACAGGACGATCAGGTTCCCGTTCGCCGTCCGCGGCCGCAGCCCCGGTTCGGTGGCAGGGGGGAGCTCCAGGCCCAGGCCGCCCCAGGATTCGCCGTCGGCCGCTGTCAGATTCCTCCGGTGCACCGGCCGATCCTAGGCGCCGGCAGGCCCGCGTCGCCCCGCCCGGCCCGGGTTGACACGTTTCTTCACATCTAGAATATTGGATGCGTCATCTGGTCGAGGGTCGGGCGAAGGGAGTGCGCGGTGGATCCGCTGGCCGTTCACAAGGCGCTCGCCAATCCGGCGCGGGCGGACTTCCTGCGCTGGCTCAAGACGCCCGAGCGCTACTTCGACGAGGACTACTACCGCGAACGCGGCGTGGGCTTTCACATCGGCGTGTGCGTGACGGACATCCGGGAGAAGTCCGGGCTCGCCCAGTCCGTGGTCTCCGGCTACCTGCAGATCCTGCGCGACGCCGGACTGCTGGTGTCCGAACGCGTCGGCAAGTGGACCTTCTACCGCCGCGACGAGGAGACGATCGCCGCGTTCGCCGCCTACGCCCGCGACGAACTCTGACGCTCCGCCCCCTCAGGGGCGCACCCCACCGCCCCCGCCGGGGCGGCCCGGGTTGCGCCCTTCCTTTTCGCCCCATTCCATCTAACTATCTAGATTTGTAGCCCTGTGCGTGGGGGGCGGGTGCCGTGCGCCCGCACACCCCGCGCACCGGGCGGACGGAGGCAGCACATGGCAAAGACCGGCCCCGCCGTCCTGACGCTCTCCCTGGGAGTGTTCGGGATCATCACCACCGAGATGGGCGTCGTCGGCGTCCTGCCCCGCATCTCCGAGGACCTCGGCGTCACACCCTCCGCCGCCGGCTGGCTGGTGGGCGTCTTCGCCCTCGTGGTCGCCGCCACCGGGCCGTTCGGCACCCTGCTGGCCTCCGGCCTGCGCCGCAAGGCCGTCCTGGCGGGCGCCCTGGCCGTCTTCGCGCTCTCCAACGCCGTGTACGCGCTCACCGACGACTTCGCCGTGATGTTCGCCTTCCGGATCCTGCCCGCGCTCTTCCACCCCGTCTTCTTCGCCGTCGCCCTCACCACCGCCGCCAACCTGGTCCCCGCACACCGCGCCACCCGGGCGGCCACCACCGTCTTCGCCGGCGTCACCCTCGGCTTCGCCTTCGGCGTGCCGCTCACCTCCTACCTCGCCGAACACGCGGGCCTGGCCGCCGCGTTCTGGTTCGGCGCCGGCGTCAACCTGCTGGCCTGCCTGGGCGTCCTGCTCCTCCTGCCCGCCACCCCCGCAGCGCCCACCACCCCCACCACCCCCACCACCCCCGCAGCGCCCGCCGGCCGGCGCCCCTCCTACCGGGGCCAGCTGGCCATCCTGCGCCGGGGCCGGCTGTGGCTGTCGATCCTGGCCGTCGTGTGCGTGTTCGCCGCGATGTTCTCCGTCTACGGCTACTTCGCCGAATACCTGGAACGCGTCACCGGCCTGAGCGCCTCCCTGGTGGGCGCCGCGCTGATGGCCTTCGGGATCGTCATGGTCCTCGGCAACCTCCTCTTCGGCCGCCTCCTGGAACGCGACCTGCTGCGCACCGTCACCGCCTTCCCCGCCCTCTACGTCCTCCTCTACGCCCTGCTCTACGCGATCGGCCCCTGGCCCGCGCCGATGACCGCCGGCGTCCTGCTCTGGGGCGCGGTGCACTCCGGCGGACTCGTCGTCAGCCAGAGCTGGCTGGCCCGCGACGCCCAGGACGCACCCGAGTTCGGCAACAGCCTGTTCATCTCCTTCTCCAACCTGGGCATCACCGCCGGCAGCGCGGTGGGCGGCCTCGTCGTCTCCACCGCCGGCGCCCGCCACCTGCCCTGGGCCGGAGCGGGCTTCGCCCTCGCCGCCCTGGCCGCCGTCCTGCTCCGCCGCCGCCTGGGCCCCGGCGCCCCCGCCGCCCCCACCGCCCCGGCGCCGCAGGCGCAGGACGCACCGCCCGCCACCGTCTGAGCCGGCCGGCCAGGGCTTCGCGGGCCTGCTGGACGCTCGCAGAGGGGTGCGCGGGCATGGAGCCGGCCTTCGTCAGATTCCGTACAGGTGGTGCGGGACCGCTCGCTCCCAGACCGCTTCGAACGCGGTGGCGCACAGCTTGACGGTCTGCGGGTCCTCGGTGATCTCGTCCTCGACCACCGCGCCGTCGCCGGAGAAGTGGTGCACCCGAAGCAGCGCGCCGTCGAACAGCCAGAAGTCGTTGCCCGGCAGGGGGATGCCCGTGGCCCGTCGCCGGGGCAGCCAGCGGACCTCCTCGCCCGCCGTGACGTTGGCGTGGGTGACGTAGTGCTCCCACCGGATGTACGCGGACACGGGCTCGGAGACGACCCGGGCCCGGCGCACGGCCACACCCCGGGCCACCGTGTCCGTGATCAACTGGTCATAGGGATGCCACCAGGACCCGCGGTCCTCCCAGTCGATCCGCTCGCCGCGCCGCCACGCCTCGAACCGCTCCGTCGGGGCGTAGGAGTCCCGCAGCTCCAGATGGACGGCGGACCGCCGGCACCGCCCGAGCAGCTCGGCGAAGTCGGGCACGCTCGACGGCGCCTGCGTTCCTCCGGGGACAGCTCGGACGGCCGAACCGCTCGTCGGGGTCCGGCGGGGCGGCTTCGCCTCCCGGCGGTCGGGGGCCCCTTGCAGTGCCGCGCTCACGTGCCCAGGGCTTTGCGGATCAGGGTGGCGAGCACGGCGGCCTCGGCCTCCTTGAGGTGTCCCAGGGCCACCCAGGAGAAGCTGGAATCCGTGAACACGTCCGGGCCGCCACGGACGAGGGTGGAGATCCCGGCAGCGCGTAGCGCTTCCCTCAGATCGTTCGCCGCCGACTCCCCGGCGCTCACCCGTTCCGACTGTCCAGTCGGCTCAAGACCCGACATGTGCCACTCCCTTGACCGGTGGGGTTTCCGTCACCACGAAGGTAGGGGCGGCGGCCGGAGCCGGGCGGAGGTGATTCCCGGTGATTCTCACAGCAGCGACCGGCGCGCCCGGACAATCACCCGATGGGCTGACGGGCCGTAGACGGCGCTCTGCGCCAGGGCCTCCCACGCCCGGATGTGAAGCGCGACGTCCGCCGGATCGTCCAACCACATCTCCGCGTGCCAGGACTCGGTGATGACCAACGCGCCGTCGTGGATGGAGAATCCGACTCCCGCGGGCACTCTGAGATCGGCATCGAACGGCACGATCCCGAGCCGGACGTTCCCACGAGCAAGCCAGGGGGCCAGGGACTCCAGCTGGTCCGCCAGTACGGCCGGCGGGCAGAGCCGGGAGACGAGGGCGCCTTCCCACACCAGGAAGTGGAACGACCGCGACCGGTCGTTGAGAACCCTCTGACGCTCCATGCGGGCTACTGTCGCGGCCTCGACGTCGCGGATCGACGGATGGACCCTGGTGTACCGGGTGAGGACCGCTCGCGCGTACTCGGCGGTCTGGAGCAGGCCGGGAACCAGGGTCGGGTCGAATGACCGCCGGTCGCCGGTCCGCTTCCCCTGCGCGGCGTGCGCCTCCTGCACCGGCCGGACACCGCCGGCGAGCTGGCGCCGCCACGACCGGTACTGGGTCTCCACCGTCCGCAGCCGGCCCACCAGTTCGGCGCCGGCGTCGGGCCGGCCGACGGCCTCGGCCCAGGCGACCACGTCGGCCCTGGTGGGAGACTGCCTGCCGTTCTCCAACTTGCTGACCTTGGACTGGGGCCAGCCCAGCCGCACGGCCAAGGCGCGTCCGGACAACCCGCACTCGGTGCGGAGTTCACGCATCCGGGCACCAAGAGCAGACCGCGCCTGCTGATAGTCGGTGCTCACATGTCGGAAGGTACCTGAGCCCGGAACTGCGCGTAGGGCCTGGCGTGGTGCCAGGCGGCATCACGCGTCTGGCAGGCACGGAGGACTTCCAGCGGGTCGGTGACCAACTCCATTCCCACGGTGCGCTCCCCCTCGAAGTGGAAGCGCGCGACCGTGCGGGAGTCGAAGAGCCAGAAGTCCGACAGCCCGGCCAGCCCGGCCGCCTCGGCCTCCGAACGCCACATGCACCGGATGTCCTCACCGGCCGCCACGTTGGTCCGGGCACACGCCAGCAGGTACCGCTGCCCCTCGGTCGGCGGATCGTCCACCAGGCGCACCCGCTCGAACCTCTTGCCCTTGCCGATCATGCGGCGCACGTTCTCGAACCAGGGGTGCCCGACCTCCCCGGCGCTGTCCCCCGTCCGAAGGAACTCGGCGTAGGAGGGCGTCAGCTTGTCGGAGAGGTATCCCGCCCTTGTCTCCAACCGCCACGCGGTGTGCTCGAACCCGTCGTTGATGAACTCGGTGATCCGCTGCTGCGGTACGAACTCCGGCACCGGCGTTGACTCCTTCGGCGCGAACCGCACCAGCAGTTCGCGGGGCACGACTACGAAGCCCTCATCGTCCTTCACGTGCATGAGTTGCGCCACGTCCTCGGGGTCCGTCACGGCATACCCCTGCACGACCACCTCGCCGGTGTCCACGTCCTCGTACAGCGTCGGGCAGTCGCCGACACCCGAGGTGCTGCCGATGACGCGCAGCCGCCTTGCCATAGCTGTTCCTCTCGACGGCGGACAGGAAAGTCCTCCCATGATCGGCCTCAACCGGCGCTCCGGAAGGCGTGATTCTCGATGATTCTCATGACGGTCCAACGCGGGCGTGGTGACGGCCGGATGCCGGGGGTGTGAGCCGGGTGCCGGTGGCCTGTCAGTGGCGTGCCGGTGGGCCCTGGGAGCTTTCCGGGGACAGGCCGGGTGCCCATCCGGCAGGCGTGCGACAGGCAGGGAACCACCATGACCACCGACATCACGATCATCGGCGCCGGACTCGGCGGGCTGACCCTGGCCCGGGTCCTGCACCTGCACGGCATCGCGTCCACGGTCTACGAGGCGGAGGCCTCGCCGGCGGCGCGTGCGCAGGGCGGGATGCTCGACATCCACGACTACAACGGGCAGCTCGCCGTCCGGGCGGCCGGCCTGATGGAGGAGTTCGAGGCCCTCGTGCTGGAGGGCCGCCAGGCGATGCGGATCCTCGACCGTGACGGGAGCGTCCTGCTCGACAAGGCCGACGACGGCACGGGCGGGCGCCCCGAGGTGCAGCGCGCCGAACTGCGGCAGATGCTGCTCGACTCGCTCCCGGCCGGCACCGTCCGGTGGGGCCGCAAGGCCGCCGGCGTCCGCGCCCTGGGCGCCGGCCGCCACGAGGTGGCGTTCGCCGACGGCGCCACCGCCGTCACGGGCCTGCTGGTCGGCGCGGACGGCGCGTGGTCACGGGTGCGGCCGCTGCTGTCCGCCGCCACCCCCGAGTACACCGGCACGTCGTCCGTCGAGACCTACCTGTTCGACGCCGACACCCGCCACCTCGCCGCCGCGAAGGCGGTCGGCGGCGGGTCGATGATGGCGCCCTCGCCGGGCGCGGAGATCTTCGCCCACCGGGAGAGCGGCGACACCCTGCACACCTACGTGATGCTCACCAGGACGCAGGACTGGTTCGCCGCCGTCGACTTCACCGACCCCGCCGCGGCACGCGCCCGCATCGCGGCACAGTTCGACGGCTGGGCACCGGAACTCACCGCGCTGATCACCGACGGCGACACCGCCCCGGTCCTGCGCCCCCACTACACCCTGCCGATCGCCCACCGCTGGGACCGGGTGCCGGGGGTGACCCTGCTGGGCGACGCCGCCCACCTCACCGCCCCCAACGGCGAGGGCGCCAACCTCGCCATGCTCGACGGCGCCGAACTCGGCCAGGCCCTGGCCGCGCACCCCGGCGACACCGAGGCCGCCCTCGCCGCGTACGAGCGGACCATGTTCCCCCGCAGCGCCGAGGCCGCCTCCGAGGGCGTGCACATGCACGAACTCCTCAACGGCGACGACACCCCCCGCGCCCTGATCGCCGCCTTCCTCGACGGCGAACCGGCCTCCTGAACCGGCCTCCTGAACCGGCCTCCTGAACCGCCCGCCTGAACCGCCCGCCTGAACCGGCCTCCTGAACCACCCACCGGCAAACGGGCGCAGGGCGGCGCTCAGGCGTACCGGTCGAGCAGCGCCTCCAGGTAGTCCTCCAGACGCCGGCCCAGCAGGGCCGGCGTCAGGTCGCCGCGCCCCAGCTCCCGCCACGGCACGGCGACCTTCTCCGCGTCCGGGGCGAACGCCAGCGCGTCCAGCAGCCGCCAGTACAGGTGCGCGCCCGGGTCGGCCTCCAGCGTGCCGCCGGCCGCCAGGTAGCGGGCGGCGAAGTCCAGGCCGGTGTCCACGCCGTGCAGCAGGGCCAGGGCGGTGGAGCAGTGGGCCATGTCCAGGTCGGCCGGGCCCCAGGAGGTCTCCACCCAGTCCACGACCCCGCTGACGGCCAGCGCGGCGCCCTGCCCGGTGAACAGCACGTTGCCGGGGTGGAAGTCGCGGTGCAGGAAGCACGGCCGGTACGCGGGCGCCTCGCGGCGGATCACGTCCACCGCCCGCCGCCACACCCCGGGACGCGCCGTGGCCCCGGGCACCTGCACCCGATCCGGGGCCGTCCACGCCTCGAAGGCGCGGGGTCGCTCGCCCGGCGCCACCGCGAGGGCGTGCACGGCGGCCAGCTGACCGGCCAGCAGGTCCGCGCGGCGCTCCACGTCGCCGTCCTGCGCCACCCGCACGCCGCCCGGCAGCAGCGACATCACCAGCGACGGGTGGTCGCAGAACTCGCCCGCCGCGTCCAGGGCGTGCAGCCGCGCCGCCGGCACGCCGCCGTCCGCGAGCAGCCGCAGCACGCCGGCCTCACGGGTCAGCAGGGCGGGCGCGTGGCGCAGGTAGAACGGCTTGACGAACGAACGCAGCACCAGCGCGTACCCGCCCGGGACCGGGCCTGCCTCCGGGCCGACGTCCAGGCGCCGCATCCGCGACGTCCAGCCGCCGCGCAGGCCCGTCACCGAGCGCACCCGGTGGCCCGGGGGGAGGCCCTGCTCCACCCATCGCAGCGTGGCGGCCCAGTCCCGGCCCGAGGACCCGTACGGTTCGTGCGGGGGTTCGTGCGGCGGCGCGAAGGCGTTCATCCGCCGAAGGATACGAACACCGCCCGCCCGCCGCGACGCCGGGTTCCCCCCGCTCCCGCAGTCATGGCCTGACGCAGGGTCAACTCACCGTCAACGCCCGCCGACCGCCCACTATTCCGAGACCAGTCGAAGTTTGACAGTTTCCCGCGCACCGGGTTACGTAAGTGGCCGCACCGCACGCCGCACCGCCACCGGCCCGCCGCAGCAGGGGAGTTACGCCATGTCCAGGACCGTCGTCTTCGACCGCACCGGAGGACCGGAGGTCCTGACCGTACGAGCCGCCGCCGTCCCCGTGCCCGGCCCCGGCGAACTGCTCATCCGCGTCAGCGCGATCGGCCTCAACCGCGCCGAGGCCCTCTTCCGCGCCGGCACCTACCTCGACGAGCCCAAACTGCCCGCCACCCCCGGCTACGAGGCCGCCGGCACCGTGGAAGCCCTCGGCGAAGGCGTCACCGGCTTCGCCGCCGGCGACCGGGTCGACACCGTCCCCGCCTTCTCCCAGAACGACTACGGCGTCTACCGCACCCACGCCCTCGTGCCCGCCCGCGCCGTCGTCCACCACCCGGCCGGCCTCACCGACGTCCAGGGCACGGCCGTGTGGATGCCCTACCTGACCGCCTACGGCGCCCTCGCCGAGGACGGCCACCTGCGCCCCGGCGACCACGCCCTGCTCACCGCCGCCGCCTCCGGCACCGGCCTGGCCGCCATCCGCACCGCCCGCCGCCTGGGCGCCGTCCCCATCGCCACCACCCGCACCCGTGCCAAGAAGCAGCAACTCCTGGACGCCGGCGCCGCCGACGTGATCATCACCGGCGAGGAGGACCTGGTGGCCCGGGTGGACGCCATCACCGCCGGCGCCGGCGTGCGCACCGTCTTCGACCCCGTCGCCGGCCCCGGCGTCCTCACCCTCGCCCGCACCATCGCCGCCGGCGGACGCCTGATCGTCTACGGCCGCCTCGACCCCCGCGACACCCCCCTGCCCGGCCAGGACACCTTCGCCCCCGTCACCAGCCGCTTCTACTCCATGCACGACATCACCCGCGACGACGAACGGCTGCGCCGCGCGCAGGCCTTCGTCGCCGCCGGGCTCGCGGACGGCTCTTTCACCCCCGCCGTCGACCGGGTCTTCGAGGGCCTCGACCGGATCGCCGAGGCCCACCGCTACCTGGAGGCCGGCACCCAGGTCGGCAAGATCGTCCTCACCGTCCAGAACTGACCCCACTGACCCCACCAGGGCCGAGCCTTCCAGAACCGGCCCGTCCCACGGCCGCCGGCCGTGGGACGGGCGGGCCCGCTCAGGGCGCCGTGCGGGCCTCGGCATCGGCGGCGGCGACCACCGCCGACAGCAGGCCCGGGAAACGGCCCTCCAACTCCTCGGCGCGCAGCGAGTTCATCTTGGTGGTGCCGACGTAGTACTGGTGCAGCAGTCCGGCCTGGCGCAGCACGTTGAAGTGGTGCGTCGAGGTGGAACGGGAGACCGGAAGATCAAAGGAGCCGCAGCTCAGCGCGGCGCCCGCGTGGGCCAGCCGGCGCACCACCGATCTGCGGGCAGGGTCCGCGAGTGCCTCCAACACCTGCTGGACCCTGAGGTCCTCCACACCAGGGTGCACGATCACCCGCGCCGCCACGCGTGCCCGTCCCACACCCACCACCCCTTCCCAACGCTCGACCCCCGTCTCGGTTCGGTAAAAGCCGCGCGGCGTGCGCGACTTCGCGCCTCGACGCTACTACGAGCGCGCCGTGCGCCACGCCCACCGCAACACCTCCGCAACACGCGCGCGCCCGCCCCGGCGCGCCCGCGACCCCCGCGCCCCCGCCCGCCCCCGTGCGCGCACGCGGGCGGGCGGCCCCCTCAGCGTCGGGGGCCGCCCGCCACGACGACAGGCCGTCAGGCCGCGCGCACCGCCGGTCCCGTCAGGCCGCGCGCACCGGCGGCCCGGCCGGGCGCGCCAGCCGGGCCAGGGCCAGCGGCTCGAAGATCCCCATCAGCACCGGGTCCACCGGCCGCACCACCGCCGGAGCGGGCGCGACGGGAGCGGGGGAGCGCAGCAGCGCCAGGTAGAGCTCCTGGGTCTCGGCGGCCGGGTCGATGCCCAGCTCCTCCGCCAGCACCCGGCGCAGCTGCTGGTAACAGCGCAGCGCCTCGGCCCGGTTGCCGGCCGCGGCCAGCGCCTCCATCCGGCAGCGGTAGGCGCTCTCGCGGAACGGGGCGCGGCGCACCGCCTCGTCGGCCCAGCGCAGCGCGTGGTGCTCCTCGCCCAGCGCCGAGGCCGACAGGCTCGCCGTCTCCAGCGCGGACATCCGCAGCTCCTCCACGTGCTCGCGCACCCCGCCCGCCCACTCGCCCTCGTGGTCGGGCAGGAACGCACCGCGCAGGTTGGCGATCGCCCCCGCGGCCAGCTGCTGCGCCACCGCGTAGGAGCGGGCCGCGTACGCCTCCCCGGCCTCCCCGACCGCGCTGGCGGCGGCCTCCAGGTCCACCGCCGCGTCCGCGGGCAGCCGCAGGACGTAGCGCCCGCCCTGGGCGATCAGCGGGGTGGCGCCCGGGCCCTGGCCGGGGGAGGCGACGAAGGCCCGCACCCGCGAGACCACGCTGCGCAGCGCGGAGGCCCAGGTGTCGGGCAGGCCGTCGGGCCAGATGGTGTCGGCCAGCTGGTCGCGGCTGGTGCCGGCGGAGCGTTCCAGGACCAGGCGGGCGAACGCCACCTGGGCCTGGGCGCTGGACAGGTGCTGCGGGGCGCCGCGGTCGTGCTCGATCGTCACAAGTCCTGTCAGGCGGATCAGCATGAGAATTCCCCCGATCTGCCGGACGGACTGTCTTCCCGGAAGCCGTTCAACGTGCTCCAACCCCCTTGAGCCAAAGCGGAGCCGACGGCCCGTGACGCCGGGCCGACGGCGTGGGAAACCTGGACCGGAAATTCCGCCTACCAGCCGTTCGGTTTCGGCGGATTTCGACCATACATTCGGCGCATCACACGGTGTCAACACTGGTCGACAAAACATACCCACCGGCCGGTCCATGCGTCGTGGACGCAGGGTTTCTGCACGTCAGAGCGTTACCGCAGGCCGAGAACACGGCTATTGCGGACGCCTTGCGCATCCTGCCGTAGAAATGTAGTCATCCTTGAGCACCCCGCGTGAAGGCTTCGAGAAACACCACCCACCCCCTGCGCCGGGCACCACCCGTAAAAGCCCCGGGACTATCCCGGGAGGAAACCCCAGCACCACCACCCGCCCCCGCGCCGGGAAATACCGAAAACAATCCGGAACAAGCCGACGACGAACCGCCGAACAGCCGACGGACAACCGGCGGCAAACCGACGGCAAACCGCACGGCAAAACCGCCGCGCGCCCGCCGCGCCCCGCCGAGAAGGAGACCCGCACGTGAACGCCACCGGAGCATGGGACCGCCTGGAGCCGAAGCTCGCCGCCACCCTGGACCGCGTGGCCGCGCTGGAGTCCGACCCCTCACGCCGCAACAGCTTCGTCGCCTACACCATGGAACGCGACAGCGCCTACTGCGACCTGGACGGCGAGCGCCTGCTCATGATGTCCGGCTACAGCTACCTGGGCCTGGCCGGAGACGAACGCGTGGTGGCCGCCGCCAAGGCCGCCGTCGACGTCTACGGCACCGGCAACCACGGCGTGCGCGCCCTGGCCGGCACCATCCCGCTGCACGAGGAACTGGAAGCCGAGGTCGCCCGCTTCGCCCGCCGCGAACGCGCCCAGGTCTTCGGCTCCGGCTACGCCGCCAACGTCGGCACCGTCGGCGCCCTGGTCGGCCAGGGCGACACCGTCCTGATCGACAAGTACGACCACGCCAGCATCGTCGACGGCTGCCGCCTCTCCGGCGCCACCGTCACCCGCTTCCGCCACAACGACGTCGACCACCTGGAACGCCGCCTCAAGGCCGCCTCCCCGACCGGCGTGCGCCTGGTCATCGTCGACAGCGTCTACTCCATGGACGGCGACATCGCCCCGCTGCCCGAACTGCGCGCGGTCTGCGACGCCCACGACGCCCTCCTGATGGTCGACGAGGCCCACGCCCTGGGCGTCATCGGAGAAACCGGCGGCGGCATCGAGGAGCACTTCGGCTACCGCCACCGCGTCGACATCAAACTCGGCACCCTCTCCAAGGCCATCCCCTCCATGGGCGGCTGGGTCGCCGGCAGCCACGAACTGATCGGCCACCTGCGCTACGCCGCCCGCCCGTTCCTGTTCTCCGCCGCCCTCGGCCCCGCCCAGACCGGCGCCGCCCTGGAGTCCCTGCGGATCCTGCGCCGCGAACCCGAACGCGTCACCCACATCCAGGTCCAGGCCGAGCGCCTGCGCCGGCGCCTCAACGACGCCGGCATCTCCACCATGGACTCCGCCACCGCCGTCCTGCCCGTCATCGCCGGCTCCGACGACGCCGCCTACGACTACGCCACCGCCTGCCGCAAGGCCGGCGTCATCGGCCTGCCCGTCGTCACCCCCGCCGTGCCCAACGACCTGGCCCGGCTGCGGATCGCCGTCACCGCCCGCCACACCGCCGCCGACATCGACTTCGCCGCCGACGCCTTCCTGACCGCCGCCGCCCAGACCGGCCTCATCTGACCGAGCCGGCCCCCGGCCCACCCAGGAAGGCCCGCCGGCCCCCGGCCCCGCCCCACCTGGGAAGGCCCGCGCCGGCCCCCAACGCCCGGAAAGGACAAGACCATGGCAGCCCGCCCCACCCGGCCCCCCATCGCCGTCACCGGCCTGGGCGTCGTCAGCCCCGCCGGCCACACCCCGGACGCGTTCTGGCACACCGTCAGCACCGGCACCCCCACCGCCACCGCCCTCACCGACCCCGCCCTGGCCCGCCACCGGGTCCGCCTGGGCTGCCGCGTCACCGACCTGCCCGACAACGGCCCCGTCCCCGCCAAGGACGCCCGCCGCCTCGACCCCTTCGCCCACTACGGCACCCTCGCCGCCCTCGCCGCCCACCAGGACGCCGGCGCCCCCGAACCCGACCCCGGCCGCAGCGCCATCGTCGTCGGCAACGCGGTCGGCGGCCGCACCACCAGCGACCGCGAATCCGCGCTCTTCACCACCGCCGGACCCCTGCGCGTCAGCCCCCTGATGCCCCTGGTCACCATGCCCAACGCCGCCGCCGCCCAGATCGCCATGCGCCTGGCCTGGACCGGCCCCGCCCTGACCATCGCCACCACCTGCGCCTCCAGCGCCGACGCCATCGGCCACGCCGCCCTCCTCCTGGAAACCGGCCGCGCCGACATCGTCATCGCCGGCGGCTGCGAAGCCACCCTCACCCCCGTCACCCTCGCCGCGTTCGGCAACCTCGGCGCCCACTCCCAGCGCAACGACGACCCCGCCCGCGCCAGCCGCCCCTTCGACACCGACCGCGACGGCTTCGTCATGGGCGAAGGCGCCGGCTTCCTCGTCCTCGAACGCCTCGCCGACGCCCGCGCCCGCCACCGCACCCCCTACGCCCTCCTCGCCGGCTACGGCTCCAGCGCCGACGCCTACCACCTCTCCAACCCCCGCCCCGACGGCGCCGGCGCCGTCGCCGCCATGCGCGCCGCCCTCACCGACGCCGGCCTCACCCCCGCCGACATCGCCCACGTCAACGCCCACGGCACCTCCACCGTGCACAACGACCGCGCCGAAGCCGCCGCGCTGCGCACCGTCTTCGGCCCGCACGGCGTGCCCGTCACCTCCACCAAGGGCGCCATCGGCCACCTCATCGGCGCCGCCGGCGCCGTCGAGCTGATCGCCGCCGTGCAGGCCATGAACAGCCGCCTCGCCCCTCCCACCGCCAACCACGAGCACACCGAACAGGGCCTGGACCTCGACGTCGTCCACGGCACCGCCCGCCCCATCCGCGCGGGCGCGGCCCTGTCCAACTCGTTCGGCTTCGGCGGCCACAACTCGACCCTGGTGGTGACCCCGCTATGACCACGACCACACCCGCGACCACACCCGCGACCGCTACGGCGACCGGGCCCGCCCACCGCACCCGCACCAGCACCACCGTGACCGCCGACGCCCTGGCCGCCTACCGCACCGCCGCCCGCACCGGCCTGCCCCCCGCCCCGGACGCCGCCGCCGCCCCCGCCCACCCCTTCGTCCTCGCCCACACCCTCGCCCAGCACACCGTCACCACCCTGACCACGGGCGACACCGGCTTCACCGGCGTGGTCCACCTCGCCCAGGAGATCCACACCCACCACCCCCTCGCCGCCGGCACCCACGTCGACATCGACGTCACCGTCACCGCCGCCCGCCGCGAAGCCCGCGGCACCCGCCTGGCCCTCACCACCCACCTCACCGACGGCACCCGCACCCTGGCCCACCTGACCACCTCCGCCCTGCTCGTCGGCGCCACCACCATCGAACCCTTCGGCACCCTGGGCCCCGCCGCCCACCCCGGCACCACCCCCGACACCGAACCCCTCACCCTCACCCACACCCTCACCCCCGCCGACGTCACCGCCTACGCCCACGCCGCCGGCGACCTCAACCCCCTGCACCTCGACGACGCCGCCGCCCGCGCCGCCGGATTCCCCGCCGCCATCGCCCACGGCATGCACCTGGTCGCCCTCGCCACCGAGGAGATCACCGACCGCCACGCCGACGGCGACCCCACCCGCCTCACCGCCCTGGGCGCCCGCTTCGCCGCCCCCACCACCCCCGGCACCCCGCTACGCCTGACCCTGCAGCCCTACGACCGGGGCACGGTGGTGCGCTTCACCGTCGCCACCCAGGCCGGCACCGCCGTCAAGGCCGGCTGGGCCGCCCTCACCCCGGCGGGGGAGTGAGACCCCGATGACCACACCCGCCGAACCCGCCGCGCCCGCCGCGTCCACCGCACCCGCCGCACCCGCCGTGCAGGCCCCGCCGCCGCTGTCGCTGCCCGACGCGTTCACCGCCCACGCCCGCACCCGGCCCGACGCCGTCGCCCTCCTGTGGCACGAGCGCGCCGTCACCTACCGCGAACTCGCCGAAACCGCCGAACGCGAACGGCTGCGCCTGCACACGCTGGACCTCGCCCCCGGCGAGCCGGTGGGCCTGCCCGCCGCCAAGTCCCCCGAGCAGATCGCCCTCGTCCTGGCCTGCCTGATCGAGCGCCGCCCCTTCCTGCTGCCCTCCCCGCAGCTGGCTCCCGCCCTGCTCGCGGCCCTGTTCGCCCAGGCCGGCGCCCGCCACCTGCTCGCCCCCCTCGGCCAGGACGCCCCCGCCCTGCCCACCCTGGCCCGCCCCGCCCCCGTGCCCACCCTCGCCGCCGGCACCTCCTTCCTGCTCACCACCTCCGGCTCCACCGACCTGCCCAAGATCGTCCCCCTCGCGCAGGCCGCCGTCGACCGCTTCACCGCCTGGGCCCACGACACCTTCGACCTCGGGCCCGGCCGCGTCGTCGCCAACTACGCCCCCCTCAACTTCGACCTGTGCCTGCTCGACGTGTGGGCCACCCTCGCCGCCGGCGGCACCGTCCTGCTCATCGACCCCGCCCACGCGCTCAACGCCCGCCACCTGCTCGCCCAGCTCACCCGCCACCGCCCGCACGTCCTCCAGGCCGTCCCCCTCGCCTACGCCCTCCTCGCCCAGGCCGCCGCCGCCCAGCCGGCAGGCGTCGCGGTGCTGGACAGCGTCGAGCACGCCGCGTTCACCGGCGACGCCATCGACGCCCGCACCCTGGCCGCACTGCCCGCCCTGCTGCCCGGCGCCGCGCTCTACAACATCTACGGCTGCACCGAGACCAACGACAGCTTCCTGCACCGCCTGGACCGCCTGGACGCCACCGCCGCCCTGCCGGTGCCCATCGGCACCCCCCTGCCCGGGGTGCGCACCCTGCTCGCCGCCCCCGACGGCACCCCCGTCACCGGCCCCGGCCACGGCGAACTGTACGTCTCCACCCCCTTCCAGGCCGCCGGCTACCTGGACCGCTCCCGCGACACCGGCCGCTTCACCACCCAGCCCGAAGGCGCCGGGCCCGGACGGCGCTGGTTCCGCACCGGAGACCTGGCCGTCCGCGACGAACACGGCCGCCTGCACCTGACCGGACGCGCCGACTTCCAGGTCAAGGTCCGCGGCGTCGCCGTCAACACCGCCGAGGTCGAACGCGTCCTGCTCGCCCACCCCGAAGTCCGCGAGGCCGCCGTCGCCGCCGCCCCGGACCCGCTGACCGGCAAACGCCTGCACGCCGCCGTCCAACGCGCCGCCGGCTCCGCCCTCAACAGCCTCACCCTGCGCGAACACCTCGCCCGCAACCTGCCGCGCGCCGCCGTGCCCGAACGCCTGGCCATCCACGACACCCCGCTGCCCAAGACCGCCACCGGCAAGGTCGACCGCAAGGCCGTCCTGCCCACCGCCTGACCAAGCCACCCGACCCATCACCTGATTACGCCACCAAAACCCGACACACCCAAGGGAGTTGCGAGCCATGAGCAACATCGCCCAGATCAAGCGGTTCCTCATCGAGGAGTTCCTGCCCGACGTCACCCCCGAGCAACTCGCCGACGACCACGACCTGCTCTCCGACGGCGTCATCGACAGCCTGGGCGTCCTCAAGCTCATCGCCTGGGTCGAGGACCACTTCGCCCTGCCCGTCGACGACACCGACCTCGACCCCAACAACTTCCGCTCCGTCACCGCCATCGACGCCTTCATCACCCAGCGCCGCGCCGTCCCGGCCAGCGCCGTGGCAGGCGGCTGACCCGTGCACCCGGCCCTCACCGCCCTGCTCGCCGGGCACGACGTCGACCTGGACACCTGGCGCTCGTGGTGGGACCAGCTGGAGCAGCGCACCCCGGGCCCGGCCCGCGACAGCGACCGGGCCCAGGCCGCGGCCCTGCTGGCCGCCCTCACCACCCGCCTGCCCGCCCCCGACACCCTCGCCGCCTTCACCACCTCCCTGACCGAACGCAGCCCCCACCCCGGCCCCGCCCACCCCGCCAGCGTCAACATCGTCGGCACCGGCGGCGGCCCGGCCACCTTCAACCTCTCCACCGCCGCCGCCCTGACCGCCGCCGCCATGGGCGTACCCGTCGTCAAGACCGGCTCCCGCGCCTACACCAGCAGCGCCGGCTCCATCGACCTGCTGGAGCGCCTCGGCATCACCCTCACCTCCTCCCACACCGCCACCGCCGACCACCTCGCCCGCCACGGCATCGCCTTCGCCGGCCCCCACGTCTACCCGCCCGCCCTCACCCGCCTGGCCCGCCTCCTGTTCCCACTCACCCTCAAACCCTTCGGACGCCTCCTCAACACCCTCGGCCCGCTGCTCGCCACCGTGCCCGTCACCGCCCAACTCACCGGCACCAGCGCCACCACCGACCTGCCCGCCCTGCGCCACCTCGCCCCCCAAACCCCCGGGCGCGCCGTGTGGCTGGCCACCAACACCGCCGGCGCCGACGAACTCCTGCCCTTCGCCGACAACACCCTGCACACCCCCGACACCACCCTCCACCTGCCCGCCGGCTCCATCGCCCCCGCCGACGGCACCCTGGCCGACCTCGCCCCCCACCCCGAGGACCTCACCGGCCACTTCCTGCAAGCCCTCGCCGGCCGCGCCGGCCCCACCGCCACCCACACCATCGCCCTCAACGCCGCCGCCCTCGCCCTCGCCTCGGGCCGCCACACCCACTGGCACACCGCCCACACCGCCGCCCTGGACGCCCTGGCCGACGGCGCCCCCCGCGCCCTGGCCGCCCGCCTGCGCGCCGACCACAAGGCCCCCGCCCATGCCTGACACCACGTTCTTCGCCGCCCGCGCCGACGGCCGCCCGCACCTGGCCCTGTTCCTCAACGCCGGAGACCCGCCCGCCCGCCTCACCGACCTGGCCCTCGTGCTGGAGGAGGAAGGCGTCGACGTCCTCGAACTCGCCGTCCCCTTCCCCAACTCGCCCACCGACGGCCCCGTCATCCGCCGCTCCGCCGACCGGGCCCTGGCCGCCGGCACCACCCTGGACACCGTCCTGGACGAACTCGCCACCCTGCGGCCCCAGTTGAAGAACCTGAAGATCGCACTGCTCGCCGACTGGAGCCACAGCCTGCGCGCCGCCGACCCCGCCACCTGCGCCCGCGCCATCGCCCAGGCCGGCGCCGACGCCCTGCTCGTCCACGCCCTGCCGCCCCGCCTGCGCCCCGCCTGGCGCCAGGCCCTGCGCGAGGCCGCCCTGCCGCAGGTCGCCACCTGCTACCCGACCTCCACCCCCGAGGTCCTCGCCGCCGCCGCCCGCGACGCCCACGACGCCTACGTCTACCTCGTCGCCCACTACGGCCGCTCCGGCACCACCCCCGCGGCAGGCCACCACACCCTGGCCGCCACCGTCGCCACCCTGCGCGCCGCCGCCCCCGCCACCCCGGTCGCCATCGGCTTCGGCGTCAAAAGCGCCGCCGACCTGGACGCGGTCGCCGCCGCCGGAGCCGACGCCGCGATCGTCGGCTCCGCCGCCGTCGCCCGCATCGAGACCGCCCTCACCGAGGGCCGCGACGCCGCCCAGGCGCTGCGCGCCCTCCTCCACGACCTCCGCCCGCCCGGGCCACCCCAGCCCGCCACGGCCGGACGCACCACCAGCACCACCGCCGTACCGCGCACCACCAGCACCACCGCCACGAGCACCACCCCCCGGCACCACCACCCCCGCCCGCTGACACGAAAGGCAGAACCAGCATGCTGATCCGCGACCTTGACGACGTCCAGACCGTCGAGTGGGGCAACGGCCTGTCCCGCCGCTTCCTGGTGGCCGGCGACAACCTCGGCTACAGCCTCACCGACACCATCGTCAACGCCGGCACCAAGTCCCGCCTGGAGTACCGCAACCACCTGGAGGCGTGCTACTGCATCGCCGGCTCCGGCGAGGTCATCGCCATGGACGGCACCTCCCACCCCATCACCCCCGGCCGCCTCTACGCCCTCGACGAGCACGACGCCCACTACCTGGTCGCCAGCCCCCACGAGGACCTGCGCCTGGTCTGCGTCTTCTCCCCGGCCCTGCGCGGCGACGAGGTCCACCAGCTCGACGCCTCCTCCTCCTCCGCCTACTAGGCGACCCTCCCCTTCGAGTCACGCGCCGGCGCCCCGCGCGCCGGCCTGCCACCCCGGGCCCCGCACGCGGGCCCGGGAGGAAGGCGGCACGTCCATGATCCGCTGGAACGCCGACCAGCACGCCCTGCGCGAGGGCCTGGCCCGCTTCGGCGACGACCTGAGCGCCGGCCACATCGAAGGCGACGAACAGGCCGCCTTCTCCCACGACAAGTGGCGCCTCGTCCAGAAGACCGGCATCCTGTCCCTGCCCTTCGAGGAACGCTACGGCGGGCTGGGCCAGTCCCTGCTCACCACCATGTACGTCCTGGAGGGCCTGGGGCAGACCTGCCGCGACGGCGGCCTCAACTTCTCCGTCACCACCTCCCTCGCCTCCACCGGCGTCCCCCTCCAGGCCTTCGGCTCACCCGCCCTCAAAGAGGCCTACCTGCCGCGCATCGCCTCCGGCGAGGCCATCGGCGCCCACGCCATCACCGAGTCCGAGGGCGGCTCGGACGCCATGCAGATGCGCACCCGCGCGATCCGCGACGGCGACCACTTCGTCCTCAACGGCGCCAAGACCTTCGTCAGCAACGGCCCCGTCGCCGACGTCATCGTCGTCTACGCCCGCACCCACCCCCAGGGCGGGGCGCTCGGCGTCACCGCGTTCCTCCTGGACCGCGACATGCCCGGCATCAGCACCGGAAACCCCATCAAGAAGATGGGCCTGCGCACCTCACCGCTGTCCGAGGTCTACCTCGACGACGTCAAGGTGCCCGCCTCCCGGGTCCTGGGCCGCGTCGGCGGCGGCTTCCTCGTCCTGGACCACGTCATGAAACGCGAGATCCTCTACTCCTTCATCGTCAACACCGGCGAGATGCAGCACCGCCTGGCCCGCTGCCTCGACTACGCCAAGACCCGCATGTCCTTCGGCAAGCCCATCGGCTCCTACCAGTCGGTCGCCAACAAGATCGTCGACACCAAGATCCGCCTGGAGACCGCCCGCAAGTGGCTCTACGACACGGCCCAGCGCCTGGAGGCCGGCGAGAACGTCACCGTCGACATGGCGATCGCCAAACTCCTCACCAGCGAATCCAACCTCGCCACCTCGCTGGCCGCCGTCCAGGTCTTCGGCGGCAACGGCTACATGTCCGAATACGGGCTGGAGAAGGACGTGCGCAACGCCGTCGCCGGCACCATCTACTCCGGCAGCAACGAGATCCAGTACAACCGCATCGCCGCCATGCTCGGACTCGGCAAGTGAGCGCCCCCGCCCCGCCCCGCCCGCTGCCGCCCGCGCGGCCCCGCCACCTCAAGGTGTGCGGGGCCCGCACCCGCGCCGACCTCACCCTCCTCGCCGAAGCCGGCCCCACCCTGGTGGGCCTGTGGCACGGCGTGCCCGGCGGCCCCGCCGAACTCTCCGAACAACACCTCGCCCACCTCGCCGCCACCGCCATCCGCCTGGGCCTGGAACCCGTCCTGGTCACCTTCCTCGACGACGCCGACCGACTCGCCCGCCTCGCCCGCGCCACCGGCATCCGCTGGATCCAGCTCCACGCCTACCAGAACCCCGCCCTCGTCACCGAACTGCGCCACCACCTGCCCTACGCCGTCCTCGTCAAAGTCCTCCACCTCTCCCGCGGCCGCTGCCTGGAACGCCCCTTCATCGGCGCCTTCGAACGCGCCGGCTGCGACCTGTTCCTCCTGGACACCGTCACCGACGACGGCCGCGTCGGCTCCACCGGCCACCCCCTGGCCCCCGCCGACGTCCACACCCTGCTGCCCCGCCTCACCATCCCCTTCCTCCTCGCCGGCGGCCTGAACGCCGCCAACCGCGACACCTACCGCACCGTCACCGACCACCCCCTGTACGCCGGCGCCGACATCGACACCGCCGCCCGCAACCGGGCCGGCGACTTCACCCACGAAGCCGTCACCGCCCTCGCCCACGCCTGGCACCCCCGCCCCAAGGAGGCTCACATATGAGCGCCCCGCGGTTCCTCGACGCCCTGCTGGCCGCGAGACGCCCCCTGATCATGGAAGTCAAACTCCGCGACCCGCACGGCACCGACCTGCTGGGCCCGCGCACCGTCACCGACCTCGTCACCCGCTACGAACAGGCCGGCGCGCCCTGCCTGTCCGTGGTCACCGGCCGCTGGTTCGGCGGCACCCCCCGCCTGCTGCGCGAGGTCACCGCCGCCACCGACCTGCCCGTCCTCCAGAAGGACTTCCTCACCCGCCCCGCCCAACTGGAGGCCGCCGCCGCCCTCGGCGCCTCCGCCGTCCTGCTCACCGCCGCCCTGCTGCCCGCCACCTCCCTGCACCGCCTGGTCACCACCGCCCTCGCCCTGGGCCTGACCCCGTTCGTCGAGATCACCGGCGAACACGAACTCGCCCACCTGCCCCAGCCCGAACACTGCGTCATCGCCGTCAACAACAAGGACATCCGCACCCGCGAACGCGACCGCGGCGACCTCGGACGCAGCCTGCGCCTGCTGCCCGCCCTGCACGCCACCGGCACCCGCGCCCCCGTCTCCGCCTCCGCCATCACCGAACCCGCCGACGCCGCCCGCCTCCTGGACGCCGGCTACGCGGGACTGCTCATCGGCACCACGCTGATGCGCCAGAGCGACCTCACCGGCTGGCTCACCGACCTCGACACCGCCCGCGCCACCACCGCTGCCCGTGCCGGGGTCGCTGACCGGGCCGGGGCCGCCGTATGAACCCCCGCCCGAACCCGCGGCCCAACCCCCGCCTCGCCACCCGCTCCCTCGTCCTGGACGCCGGCGGCATCCCCGTCTCCGCCCTCGTCGCCGAACCCCAGGACCGCGCCCCCAAGGCCGTCCTCCTCGCCATCCACGGCCGCGGCATGCGCGCCGCCTACTTCGCCGGCCCCGCCCACCCCGACACCAGCCTGCTCACCCTGGCCGCCGACCTCGGCTACACCGTCCTGGCCCTGGACCGCCCCGGCCACGGCGCCTCCGCCCACCGCCTGCCCGACGGCCAGCTCATCGCCGACCAGGCCGCCACCCTGCACGCCGCCCTCACCGACTACGCCCGCGCCCACCCCGTCGGCGCCGGCGTCCAGCTCCTCGCCCACTCCTTCGGCGGCAAGATCGCCCTCCACCTCGCCGCCCACTGGCCCGCCGACCCCCGCCTGCCCCTGCTCGGCGCCGACATCTCCGGCCTCGCCCAGCACTACGCCCCCGGCGCGTGGGAACGCCCCGACGACCTCGCCGGCGGCGGCCGCCTCAACTGGGGCCCCCTCGGCCTCTACCCGCCCGGCACCTTCCACGCCGCCCGCACCCTGCTCACCCCCGTCCCCGCCCTCGAATCCCGCGAACTGGCCACCTGGCCCGCCCGCTACAGCGCCCTGGCCGCCCGCGTACGCGTGCCGGTGCGCCTCACCCTCGCCGACCACGAGGCCTGGTGGCGCCTGGAGCCCTCCCACCGCACCGCCCTCACCGCCGCCTTCCCCCCGGGCCTGGCCCACCTCGTCACCGCCCACCGCGCCGGCCACAACCTCTCCCTGGGCCACGCCGCCCGCCCCTACCACCTGCGCGCCCTCGCCTTCACCGACGAATGCCTCACCCGCCCCCGGCCCCAGCCCGCCGCAGCCGCCCCCGAACCGGCCCTGGCCGCCGCCGGCTGACCGCAGGACGGGCGATCACCCGCCCTGCGGGCGACATCCGAGCTACTGTGGATGTCATGACTGCGGCCTACGAGGACGTGCCCTTCAGCGAACTGCTGCACCACCCCGCCGCGACCGCGCGCCGGCTGGACGCCGTCCGCGCGCTACGGCTGCGGCGGCGCGACGCGGGGGACCTGGCCCTGATGCGCGTCGAGCAGATGGAACGCGACGCCTCCGTCGTGGACTTCACCTCGCGCCTGCTGGCGGCGCTGGTACGGACCGGGAACACCGCCGCCCTGCGCCAGGCGCTGCCCGAGGCCCTGCCGTGGAGCACGTTCCTGCCCGCCGAGGACATCGACACCCTGCTCGGCGAGCTCGTGGACACCGCCCGCGGCGCGGTGGCCCTGGACAACCTCGCCCCCATCGCGCTGCTGCTCACCCAGTGGCGCCACAGCGCCGAGGTCCACGCCGACCCCGCCCTGCTCGCCCTGATCACCCGCGAGCCCGACGGCGACCTCGGGCCGGCCGCCATGCCCGAGGCCGCCGAGTGAGCCCCAAGGCCACGGACTGACCACCTGCCACCCCGCCGGCCGCGCGACCCACTGCGCCATCGCCCGTGCCCATCGGCACACCGCTGGGGCGCACGACGCGAATTGCCTTGGTGCTGCAGCTCCCTGACGTCTCGTCGCAAGACAGTGGATCGTCATCGAATGAACCCGGCTCGTGAGCCGCTGCGCGCTGTCGCCACTGCCGATTGCCGCCGGGGTCGCCAATGGTCCCTGCCGACCCGAGCGCCGCTGCGCAGCGGACGGCTGCATGAGAAGTCGGAGGGGCCGACTTCTCATGCAAGGCGGGACGGCGCGACCGCGACCACCTGTGCAGCAGCCGCCCCGGCCGTGGCCGGCAAGACTTCTCGCAGCAACACCGATTCCCTGATCCCCATTGCGGCCGAACGGGCATCCGGTGGGACTCTTTCAGGTGAATGCCCTGGTATCGCCCGGCGCGGATTCCACCCTCCGGTATTGGTTTCACCAAGAGCCACGCACGTGGCACCGAGTGGCGCGAAGGGTGGAGCGTGCGCAAACGCAGCCCTCCCCCCGGAGAGCGCCGGGTAAGGGAGTTGGGGTTCATGACGAATCGCTTCGCACGGGCGGCCCGCAGGGCCGGTCTGGCCGGGGTGGCACTGGTGACGGTCGCCGGAACGGCACTGCTCGCCACCCCGCCCGCGAACGCCGCCGAGCAGTGCTGGGGCGAGGACGTGTGCATGTGGGATCAGCCCGACGGACAGGGGCAGATCCACCGGGTCTCCGCCCCGGCGGACGGCACCTGCATCCCTCTCGACGTCACCTGGGCCGACGGCACCACGTCCCAGGCCAAGACCGTTCACAACGCCGGATCCGGAGGGCTGGCCGGCTTCGAAAGCACCGACTGTTCCGGCAAACCGCTCACCCTGCTGGGCCCCAACAACTATGCCAATGTCTCCCGGGCCCATTCGGTGCGGGTCGTCGACTGTGAGAGCGGCAAGGTCTGTTTCTGGGAGAACGACAACTTCTCCGGATCGAAGAGCACGGCGGACTACGCGGACTCCTGTTCGCCCATCGGGATCGACTCCGCCAAGACGGTGTGGAACCGCACCAGCAAGGCGATCGGCCTCTACGAAGGATGGGCGTGCGTGGGCGCGGGCTGGAAGGGAGACGTGCCCTCCGGCGGCTGGTCGTCCTTGAACAGCGGCAGCGTCTCCAAGATCAGCCGGGTCTGACAGCGGACCCCGGCCCGTGGGGCCGACCTGCCCGACGCACC
>NZ_JBHXML010000014.1:0-127534 GCF_042720345.1 Kitasatospora sp. NPDC058478
GGTTACATTCCGAACCCGGAAGCTAAGCCTTACAGCGCCGATGGTACTGCAGGGGGGACCCTGTGGGAGAGTAGGACGCCGCCGAACAATCATTCACAGAGAACCCCCATCCGGGAAACCGGATGGGGGTTCTCTGCATTTCCGGGGCTTTGGGACTTCAAGGTCTCAGAGCTGGGGAAGGCCTCAGAGCTGGAGTTTGAATCCGACGTGCGACGGGACGAAGCCGAGCTTCTCGTAGAAGCGGTGGGCGTCGGTGCGGGTCGCGTCGGAGGTGAGCTGGACGAGGTCGGCACCGAGCTCGCGGGAACGCTCGATCGCCCACTGGATCAGTTCGGTGCCGAGGCCGCTGCCCCGCTCGTCGGCGTGGATGCGGACGGCCTCGATGACGGTCCGGGTGGAGCCCTTCCGGGAGAGGCCGGGGATCACGGTCAGCTGCAGGGTGCCGACGGTCCGGCCGGCGCGCTCGGCGGCGACCAGGTGCTGGTGCGGGTCGCCGTCGACGCGGGCGAAGGCGGCACGGTACGGCGTGAGGTCGTCGGGGCTCTCGCGGGTGGCACCCAGGGCGTCGTCGGCGAGCAGGGCCACTATCGCCGGCAGGTCCTCCGCGGTGGCCCTGCGGATCGTCAGGTCAGTCATGATCAGAGGATAGGCGCGCCCTGTTTCCCGCACCCCGCCGCCGCTGCCCGTAGCGCCCCCTCAGGCCCCTTCTCGGGGGTGATCTGCCGTCACCCTCCGGGCTTGGCACTGGTGATGACGGCGAAGACGGCGCCGTGCGGGTCGTGGAACTGGGCGAGGCGGCCCACGCCGTGGACGTCCATGGCGGGGATCCGCACGGTGGCCCCGAGCTTGTCGGCGATGGCGAGGCTGGCGTCCACGTTGGGGACCTCGAAGTAGGGGAGCCAGTGCGAGGTGGTGCCGCGGGCGGTCTGTTCGGGGCCGAGCTGCATGATGCCGCCGTGGGCGTCGTCGCTGCCGGCGCCGGCGGGGGTGAGGACGGTGTAGGAGGTGCCTTCGAGCGGCACGTCCTGCTCCTGCCAGCTGAAGACGGTCCGGTAGAAGGTCTTGGCGCGTTCGGCGTCGACGCTGTAGCACTCGGCCCAGCAGAGGCTGCCCTCCTCGTTGACGACCTCCAGGCCGCGGGTGTCGTGCGGCTGCCAGACGGCGAACTCGGCGCCGGTCGGGTCGGTGTAGCCGGCCATCCGGCCCGCGGTGAAGACGTCGAAGGGGGTGAACCGGACGTGCCCGCCGGCCTGTTCGACGAGTTCGGTGGTGCGGTCGGCGTCGAGGGTGGCGAAGTACAGCGTCCAGGCGGGCAGGGAGCCCTCCTCGGCGAGCGGGCCGAGGGCGGCGACCGTCCGGCCGTCGAGCTGGAAGAAGCCGTACCCGCCGGCTTCGGGGCCGGCCGGGTCGAAGGTCCAGCCGAACAGGGCGGTGTAGAAGTCGACGGAGGCCCGGGTGTCGGGACTGCCCAGGTCGAGCCAGTCGGGGGAGCCGGGGCGGAAGGCGGTGTTGAGCATGGGCACTGCTCCTCGGACGGGGCCCGGACGGGCGCGATCGTGCCCCCCTGCCCGTCCCAGCCTGGCACCTCGGCGGGGGCGCTGCACGGCGGGGCGCTGCACGGCAGGGGCCCGCAGTCGCTCCTGCCGCGGGGGCGGTCGGGCGCGGGTGCGGGCTTGTCGTGGCCGGGCGGTACGGTGCGTAACGAAAGGTCCACCCGTACTGGTCGAAGGGGGTCCCGGTGGCCAGGCAGGCGCAGTCGGGGCAGGAGGCGCCGCGCCAGCTCGCGCAGGTCGAGGGCGTGCTGGAGCGGATCACGTACGCCAACGAGGACACCGGTTACACGGTGGCCCGGGTGGACACCGGCCGGGGCGGGAACGACCTGCTGACGGTGGTGGGCGCGCTGCTGGGAGCCCAGGTGGGGGAGTCGCTGCGGCTGCACGGGCGGTGGGGCTCGCATCCGCAGTACGGGCGGCAGTTCACGGTGGAGAACTACACGACGGTGCTGCCGGCGACGGTGCAGGGCATCCAGCGGTACCTGGGTTCGGGGCTGATCAAGGGGATCGGGCCGCGGTTCGCCGAGCGGATCGTGGAGCGCTTCGGGGTGGACACCCTGGAGGTGATCGAGAACGAGCCGGGCCGGCTGATCGAGGTGCCGGGGCTGGGGCCGAAGCGGACGAAGAAGATCGCGGCGGCCTGGGAGGAGCAGAAGGCCATCAAGGAGGTGATGGTCTTCCTCCAGGGGGTCGGGGTGTCGACCTCGCTCGCGGTGCGGATCTACAAGCAGTACGGGGACGCCTCGATCGGGGTGGTGAGGAACGAGCCGTACCGGCTGGCGTCGGACGTGTGGGGGATCGGCTTCCTGACGGCGGACCGGATCGCCCAGGCGGTGGGGATCCCGCACGACAGCCCGGAGCGGGTGAAGGCGGGGCTGCAGTACGCGCTGTCGCAGAGCAGCGACCAGGGGCACTGCTACCTGCCGGAGGAGCGGCTGATCGCGGACGGCGTGAAGCTGCTGCAGGTGGACGTGGGCTTGGTGATCGACTGCCTGGCGGAGCTGGTCGCGGCGGAGGGGGTGGTGCGGGAGTCGGTGCCGGGGGAGGCGGGCGAGGCGATCACCGCGGTGTACCTGGTGCCGTTCCACCGGGCGGAGATCTCGCTGGCCAACCAGCTGCTGCGGTTGCTGCGTTCGGATTCCGACCGGATGCCGTGGTTCGGCGGGGTGGACTGGCCGGTGGCGTTGGAGTGGCTGGCCAAGCGTACCGGGGCCGATCTCGCGCCGGAGCAGGAGCAGGCGGTGCGGCTGGCGCTGACCGAGCGGGTCGCGGTGCTGACGGGTGGTCCGGGCTGCGGCAAGTCGTTCACGGTGAAGTCGATCGTGACGCTGGCGCTGGCCAAGCGGGCGAAGGTGGTGCTGGCGGCGCCGACCGGGCGGGCGGCGAAGCGGCTGGCGGAGCTGACCGGGGCGGAGGCCTCGACGGTGCACCGGCTGCTGGAGCTGAAACCGGGTGGGGACGCCGCGTACGACCGGGACCGGCCGCTGGACGCCGATCTGGTGGTGGTGGACGAGGCCTCGATGCTGGATCTGATCCTGGCGAACAAGCTGGTCAAGGCGGTGCCGCCGGGGGCGCACCTGCTGTTCGTGGGGGACGTGGACCAGCTGCCGTCGGTGGGCGCCGGCGAGGTGCTGCGGGATCTGCTGGCGGAGGGCGGCCCGATCCCGTCGGTGCGGCTGACCAGGATCTTCCGGCAGGCCCAGCAGTCGGGGGTGGTGACGAACGCGCACCGGATCAACGAGGGGCGGCCGCCGCTGACGGACGGTCTGCCGGACTTCTTCCTGTTCGCGGAGGACGACGCGGAGTTGGCGGCCGGTCTGACGGTGGACGTGGTGGCGCGGCGGATCCCGCAGCGGTTCGGCTTCGACCCGCGGCGGGACGTCCAGGTGCTGGCGCCGATGCACCGGGGTCCGGCCGGGGCGGGGAACCTGAACACGCTGCTCCAGGGGGCGGTGACGCCGGCCCGGGAGGGGCTGGCGGAGCGGCGGTTCGGCGGGCGCACGTTCCGGGTGGGGGACAAGGTCACGCAGGTGCGCAACAACTACGACAAGGGGCGCAACGGGGTCTTCAACGGCACAGTGGGAGTGGTGACCGCCCTCAGCGTGGACGACCAGCGGTTGACGGTGCTCACCGACGAGGACGAGGAGGTGCCGTACGACTTCGACGAACTGGACGAGCTGGCCCACGCGTACGCGGTCACGATCCACCGCTCACAGGGCAGCGAGTACCCGGTCGTGGTGATTCCGGTCACCATGTCCGCTTGGACGATGCTCCAGCGAAACCTGCTCTACACCGCTGTGACCAGGGCAAGGAAACTGGTGGTACTGGTGGGGTCACGGAAGGCGATCGCCCAGGCCGTGCGGACCGTCAGTGCAGGTCGACGGCATGCGGCGCTCGATCATCGACTGGCAACTGGATGATTATCCAACAGGATGGTTGCCTCTAATGTTCTCTTGACGTGAAGAGATTTACGGCAGAGCCTAGGGTGGTGCCGATCTTGTCCGGTTCGTACCGGCTGCGGCAGCAGGTTTTGTAGGGGCGGGCCCTTTCGGGCCACCCCGGGTGCGCGGCTGTCCTCCAGATGGGGGATGGTAGAGACAGTCAGGGCACCTTGGAAGAGGATTCATTTCGTCGGTGAGGAAGACGTGAGCGACAACTCGGTAGTACTGCGGTACCAGGACGGCGAGTACGAGTACCCCGTCGTCGAGAGCACTGCGGGCAACGCCGGCTTCGACATCTCGAAGCTGCTCCCGCAGACCGGCCTGGTCACCCTGGACAACGGCTTCGGTAACACCGCCGCGTACAAGTCCGCGATCACCTTCGTGGACGGTGACAACGGCATCCTGCGGTACCGCGGCTACCCGATCGAGCAGCTCGCAGGGCAGGGCGGCTTCATCGAGACCGCGTACCTCCTGATCAACGGTGAGCTGCCCAACGCGGACCAGCTGGCCGAGTTCAACCGCGAGATCACCCAGCACACCCTGCTGCACGAGGACGTCAAGCGCTTCTTCCAGGGCTTCCCGCGGGACGCCCACCCGATGGCCATGCTGTCCTCGGTGGTCGGCGCGCTCTCCACGTTCTACCCGGAGAGCCACAACCCGTTCGACGCCGGCCAGCGCCACCTGTCGACCGTCCGCCTGCTCGCCAAGCTGCCGACGATCGCCGCCTACGCGTACAAGAAGGCGATGGGCCAGCCCTTCGTCTACCCGCGCAACGACCTGAGCTACGTCGAGAACCTCCTGCGGATGACCTTCGCCGTCCCCGCCGAGGACTACGAGCTCAACCCGGTGATCGTCAACGCCCTGGACAAGCTGCTCATCCTGCACGCGGACCACGAGCAGAACTGCTCGACCTCCACCGTGCGCCTGGTCGGCTCCAGCCACGCCAACCTGTTCGCCTCGATCTCGGCGGGCATCTCGGCGCTCTGGGGCCCGCTGCACGGCGGCGCCAACCAGGCCGTGCTGGAGATGCTGGAGAGCATCCAGAAGGACGGCGGCGACGTCGACGCGTTCATCACGAAGGTGAAGAACAAGGAAGCCGGCGTCAAGCTGATGGGCTTCGGCCACCGCGTCTACAAGGCCTTCGACCCGCGCGCCGCGCAGGTCAAGCTGCTCGCGCACGAGGTCCTCGGCCAGCTCGGCAAGAACGACGAGCTGCTGAACATCGCGCTCAAGCTGGAGGAGCACGCCCTCAAGGACGACTTCTTCATCTCGCGCAAGCTCTACCCGAACGTGGACTTCTACACCGGCCTGATCTACCGCGCCATGGGCTTCCCGACCAGCATGTTCACCGTGCTGTTCGCCCTCGGCCGACTGCCGGGCTGGATCGCCCACTGGCACGAGATGATCAACGACCCGACCAGCCGGATCGGCCGTCCGCGCCAGATCTACACCGGCGTCGAGATCCGCGACTACGTCGCCCTCGGCGACCGCTGACGCTGCACCCGGAAGGGCCCGGTCGCCACTTGGCGGCCGGGCCCTTCCGCGTCCCCGTGCGGTGGGCCCGGGTGGGCGCCCGCGCGGGGGCGGAACCGTACGGCGCACGACTCCGGGGCCGGGCCGAAGCCGGGGACGGCCGCTCAAAGCGTCCCTGACCCGCCGCAACCCCGGCGTCGTGCGCGAAGGCCGTCAAGGTCGACGACCGTCCCGGGGCCCGCCGGAGCCCCGTCGGCGGCAGTCGGTGGAAGCGCGGGGACGCATTGCCGTTCGTCGCGTCCCCGCTCATCGGAAAACTGCCGCACTACCAACCTAAGACGTATCAGGGTGCGAGAAGTTACGCCCGGGGGGTGTGAGCTGCCTCTCGCCACGCTCCGTGTGCACCTCGTGCCGAGCCCATATCACACGTTCCCGCGCGCGCGACGTCACCCTCCCCGCAGTCACGGCAACCGAGCGTGATAGGAATCGTGGCATTCCGGTACGGACCGTCCCGCACCCTCGCAGCGTGGCGGCGGAGCTGGGGAGGGAGTGCGCAGATGGCCAGGAACGTCGTTGTCACCGGCGGTGGCACGGGAATCGGGTACGAAGTCGCGCGGCGGTTCGCCGAGGCGGGCGAACGGGTCGTGATCGTGGGCCGCCGCCGCGCGGTCCTGGAGAAGGCCGCGGCGGACCTCGGGCCGAACGTCACCCCGCTGGTGTGCGATCTCGCCGACCCCGATGCCGTCGAGGCCGCGCTCGCCGAACTGCCGGAGCGGATCGACGTCCTGGTCAACAACGCCGGCAGCCGGGAGACCGTGATCGGCGCCGGGCCGCACGCCCTGCTGGCCCGCTGGCGCGGCGACTTCGAGCGCAACGTGCTGACCGTGGTGCTGCTCACCGAGTCGATCCGGGACCGGCTCACCCCCGGCGCCGGCCGGGTGGTCACCATCAGCTCGATCGCCGCCCTGCGCGGGGCCGGCTCGTTCGGCGCGGCAAAGGCCTCGCTGCACGCCTGGAACCACTTCCTGGCCGCCCAGTTGGGCACCTCCGGGATCACCGCCAACATCGTCGCGCCCGGGACGGTGGCCGGCACCGAGTTCTTCGGCCCCCGGCTGGACGAGGCCGAGGTCTCCCGCCGGGCGGCCCGCACCCTGCTGGGCCGGATCGGGGAGACCGGTGAGGTCGCGGCTGCGGTCTACTTCCTGGCCTCGCCCGAGGCCGGGTTCATCACCGGCGAGATCCTGCACTGCAACGGCGGCGAGCTGCTCGGGCGTTGACGCGCTGGCGCGCTGGCGCGCTGGCGCGCTGGCGCGGGGAAGGGCCCGGACCTGGCGGTCCGGGCCCTTCCGCGTCGCGCGGGCGGGTCAGGCGGGCTGGAAGCGGCGCAGCCGCAGGCTGTTGGTGACCACGAAGACCGAGGAGAAGGCCATCGCGGCGCCGGCGACCATCGGGTTGAGCATCCCGGCGGCGGCCAGCGGAAGGGCGGCGACGTTGTAGCCGAAGGCCCAGAACAGGTTGCTCTTGATGATGCCGAGCGTGCGGCGGGAGAGCCGGATGGCGTCGGCCGCCGAGCGAAGGTCGCCGCGGACCAGGGTGAGGTCGCCGGCCTCGATCGCGGCGTCGGTGCCGGTGCCCATGGCCAGGCCCAGGTCGGCCTGGGCGAGGGCGGCCGCGTCGTTGACGCCGTCGCCGACCATCGCCACGACCTTGCCCTCGGCCTGGAGCCGCTTGACGGTCTCCACCTTGTCCTCGGGCAGCACCTCGGCGACCACGTCCGCCGGGGCGATGCCGACCTCGGCCGCGACGGCCTCGGCGACCGCCCGGTTGTCGCCGGTCAGCAGCACCGGACGCAGGCCCAGCGCGCGCAGCCGGGCGATCGCCTCGGAGCTGGTCGGCCTGACCGCGTCCGCGACCTCCAGGACGGCCCGGGCCTCGCCGTCCCAGCCCACCGCGATCGCGGTCCGCCCGGCCGCCTCGGCCGCGGCCTTGGCGCGGGCCAGGACGGGCGGCAGGTGCTGGGCCCGGTCGGCGAGCAGGGCCTCGCGCCCGGCGACCACCGTCCGGCCCTCGACGACGCCCTGCACGCCCCGCCCGGGGAGGTTGCGGAAGTCCTCGACCGGCGGCAGCGCGCCGGTCCGCTCCGCGGCGGCGGTGGCGATCGCCCGGGCGATCGGGTGCTCGGAGGCGTGCTCCAGGGCGCCGGCCAGGCGCAGTGCCTCGGCCTCGTCGACGCCCTCGGCGGTGTGTACCGCGAGCAGGGTCATCCGGCCGGTGGTGACGGTGCCGGTCTTGTCCAGGACGACGGTGTCCACCCGGCGGGTGGTCTCCAGTACTTCGGGGCCCTTGATCAGGATGCCCAGTTGGGCGCCGCGGCCGGTGCCGACCATGAGCGCGGTCGGGGTGGCCAGGCCCAGGGCGCACGGGCAGGCGATGATCAGCACGGCCACGGCGGCGGTGAACGCCTCGGTGGGGCTGTCCGAGACCAGGAGCCAGCCGACCAGGGTGGCGAGCGCGAGCAGGATGACGATCGGGACGAAGACGGCGGAGATCCGGTCGGCGAGGCGCTGGGCGGCGGCCTTGCCGTTCTGCGCGTCCTCGACCAGCCGGGCCATCCGGGACAGCTGGGTGTCCGCGCCGATCCGGGTGGCCTCGACCACCAGCCGGCCGCCGGCGTTGACGGTGGCGCCGGTGACCTGGTCGCCGACGCCGACCTCGACCGGTACGGACTCGCCGGTGAGCATCGAGGCGTCCACCGCCGATCCGCCCTCGACCACCACGCCGTCGGTGGCGATCTTCTCGCCCGGCCGCACCACGAACCGGTCGCCCACGGCCAGGCCGCCGACCGGGATCCGGACCTCGGCCCCGCCGCGCAGCACGGTGACGTCCTTGGCGCCGAGGTCGAGCAGGGCGTGCAGGGCGGCCCCGGCCCGGCGCTTGGAGCGGGCCTCCAGGTGGCGGCCGAGCAGGATCAGCACGGTGACGGCGGCGGCCGTCTCCAGGTAGAGGGTGGAGGAGGCGTCGGTGTCGCCGATCGCCAGTGAGAAGTCGTGGTGCATCCCGGGCAGGCCCGCGTGGCCCCAGAACAGTGCCCAGAACGACCAGCCGAAGGCGGCCAGGGTGCCGAGCGAGACCAGGGTGTCCATGGTCGCGGCGCCGTGCTTGAGGTTGGTCCAGGCGGCGCGGTGGAACGGCAGGCCGCCGTAGACCACGACCGGGCCGGTGAGTGCGAAGGCGAGCCACTGCCAGTTGGCGAACTGGAGGGCCGGGATCATCGACAGCATGACCACCGGGACGCTGAGGACGGCGCTGATCAGCAGCCGGTCGTACAGCGGGTCGGCGGTGTCGGTACCGGTACTGGCACCGCTACTGGCGTCGGCGCCGGTCGGGAGGGTGGGGGCCGGGGGCGGCGGGAGTTCGGCGGTGTAGCCGGTGCGCTCGACCGTGGCGATCAGGTCCTCGACCGTCACCCCGGGGCCGTAGTCGACCCGGGCCTTCTCGGTGGCGAGGTTGACGGTGGCCTCGACGCCGTCCATCCGGTTGAGCTTCTTCTCGATCCGGGTCGCGCAGGAGGCGCAGGTCATGCCGCCGATCGACAGCTCGACCCGGTCCCGGACCCCGGGGGTGCCCTGGACGCCGGGGGCGGTGGTGACCAGTTCGCTTCGCTCGCTCATGCGGATCGGCTCCTCGGCAGCTCCTCGGTGGGGGTGTACGGCGGGGTCCGCTGCCCGGGCCCCGCCGTACCGGGTGTACAGAGGACCTAGGCGCTGCGGCCGACCAGTTCGTAGCCGGCCTCGTCGACGGCGCTGCGGACCTGCTCGTCGTCCAGCGGGGCGAGGGAGGAGACCGTCACGGTGCCGGCCTTGGAGTCGGCGGCGACCTCGGTGACGCCGGTGAGGGCGGAGAGCTCCTCGCTGATCGCCTTCTCGCAGTGGCCGCAGCTCATGCCGGTCACGGTGTAGGTGGTGGTGCTGGACATCCGGGCCTCCGGGAGGTGTGGCGCCCCGGGCGTCGGCCCGGGTTCTACTCTGACAACACCATACCCCTCAGGGGTATTTCCGGGAGGGGTGGGTGAAGTGGCGCGCGTCACGGGCGCGCGCGCCGGTCGAGCGTATGCGCCGGACCGCCTCAGGCCGGGGAGGCCGGGAGCTGGGCCGGGATCGGCGCGCGCTCGCGCCGGATCAGCAGCCGCAGCCAGAGCAGCCCGCCCAAGGAGACCACGAGCAGCCCGGCCGTGTCGTAGAGGGTGTACAGGTGCACCTGCTCGCTGGTGGGGTCGGGCATGTGGCCGAGCTCGAACAGGGCGCGCTGCCAGGAGCTCGCGGTGGTCTTGGCGACCAGCCAGACGGCGATGCCGCTCGTGCTGTCCCAGAGCGCGTGCAGCAGCGATACGCCCAGGTAGGTGACGGCGACCGGGGTGGTGAAGCGGAACCGCCCGCCGCGGCGCTCGCTGAACAGCACCCCGCCGACGATCGCCGTCCACAGGATGTGGCCGACCGGCGCGAGCACCCCGCGCAGGATCTCCGTCTCGACCAGGTCCTCGAGCGAAAGCCCCTGGTTGCTCAGCACGGCGTTGAACGCGTATCCGGCACTCTCGAACGCGGCGAACCCCGCGCCGACGGTGGCGCCGAGCACCAGCCCGTGCCGCAGCCCGCTGACCCGCAGTCGGCGGCTCACCATGACCAGGGCGGCCAGCTTGGCCGCCTCCTCGATCAGCCCGACGGCGACGTACATCGAGGCCGAGGGCGAGACCAGGTAGCTCTCCAGCACCGAGGCGCCCAGGACGCCGATGATGCCGCCGACGCCGAAGCAGGCGAAGATCCGGTCCGGGCCGAGGTCGCCGGCGTAGCGCTCGTAGGCCCAGATCACCACGGTGGCCGGGACCAGGAAGCTGCCGAGCAGCACGATCGTCGGGACGAGGTTGCTGTTCCCGGTGAGGAACGTGACGACGACGGTGGCGCCCCAGAGCAGCAGGCCGACGGCGAAGACCCTCAGCCAGTGGTCGGACGTGGCCGTCGTGCGGGCCGGGGCGTCGGAGATGCGGGGGGTGTTGCGGTAGCCGGACACCGGTCAGGGCCTCCTCGGGGTAGCCGCTTTGGTCGAACTGTATGACAAATAGGGCATTTAGGGGCGATCGGGACGCCCGTGCGGCGGGGCGGCGGCTGCGGCGGACGGAAACGCGGTAGGCGGGCGGGTGGGTGCCGCGAACGTCCCTTATGTTCGGTATGTGTTCCCGACCCGCCGTGCCCAGTCCCCCTCGGCCCCCAGCGCCGCCGGGCTGCCGCCGGACCGGCGGCGCGGCGCCCTGCTGGCCGCCGACCTCCAGGACGTGCCGTTCTGGCGGCGGGCCAGCCCGGCGCTGCTCGCCGTGCTCCTGGTCGCACTCGCTGACCTCCTCTCCGGCAAGGACCGCTACCTGGCACCGCTGATGACCGTCGTCCCGGCCGCCGCCGCGCTCACCCTCAGACCGGGCGAACTGCTCGCCGTCTGCGCGCTCGGCCTGCTCGCGGTCTTCGGGCTCAGCCACTACGACGAGGTCGACAACATCAACGACGCGCGCTTCCTTTACGGTGCGATGGTCAGCTATGCCGTGTTGACGCTCTTCTCCGCCTGGGTCGCCAAGATCAGGATGCGGCGCGCGGCGGCCTTCGCGGCCGTCAGCTCCGTCGCCGAGGCCGCCCAGCGGGCCCTGCTGCGGCTGCCCGGGCCGGCCGTCGGGCCGCTGCGGCTGGCCGTCCGGTACGTGTCGGCGGCCGACGCCTCACGGATCGGCGGGGACCTGTACTCGGTGCTGGAGACGCCGCACGGCACCCGGGTCGCGGTCGGGGACGTCCGGGGCAAGGGTCTCTCCGCCGTGCAGACCGCGGCCGTGGTGCTCGGCGCGTTCCGGGAGGCCGCGTACGACGAGGCCGGGCTGCGGGGCGTCGCGGCGCGGATCGAGGCCAGCGTCGAGCGGCACGTCCCGGACGGGGAGTTCACCACCGCGCTGTTCGCGGAGTTCCGCACGCCCGGGGTGATGGAACTGCTGCAGTACGGGCACGTCCCGCCGATCCGGGTCGACGGCGACGGGCGGGCGCACGTGCTGGACGCCCCCGACCCCTGGGTGCCGCTCGGCCTCGGACGGCTGGCGACGGGCGAACCGGCCAGCTGGGACCAGCCGTTCGGGGCGGAGGACGTGCTGGTGCTCTGCACGGACGGGGTGGTCGAGGCGCGGCACCGCAAGAGCGGGGAGTTCTACCCGCTGGCGGAGCGGGTCGGGCCGCTGGTGCGGGGCGCCGCGCGGTCGGAGGGGGATCTGGAGGCGGCGGTGGGGCGGGTGTACGCGGACCTGCTCGCGCACACGGGCGGGGAACTGCGGGACGACGCCCTGCTGTTGCTGATCGCCAGGACGGACGGCTGAGGGCCGGCCTCCTCCCCCTCCCCGCGCGGGGAGGGGGAGGAGGAGGGCGCCTCAGGACGCGGTGACGTCGGCGAGGGCGCGGAAGAGGAGGGCGGTGGAGGTGGCGCCAGGGTCCTGGTGGCCGATGCTGCGCTCGCCGAGGTAGGAGGCGCGCCCCTTGCGGGCCTGGAGGGGGACGGTGTCGCGGGCGCCCTGGTCGGCGGCGTCGGCGGCCGCCGCGGCCGCCTCGGGGAGGGTGGCCCCGGCGCCGGCCGCGGCGCGGAAGGCGGCGACGGCCGGGGTGTAGGCGTCGACGATGGTCTTGTCCCCGGGCACGGCCTTGCCGAGGGTGCGGACGGCGTCCAGGCCGGCCGCCAGTGCCTCGGCGACGGCGGCCGGGCCGGCCGGGTCGGTGGGGTCGGCCAGGGCGGGATCGGGCAGGGCGGCGCCGATGGCGCGGAAGGCCTTGCCGTAGAGCGGGCCGGAGGTACCGCCGACCTTGGAGATCAGCGTGCTGCCCACCTTGGTGAGCACCGCGCCCGGGCCGGCCGGCCGGAGGCCGTCGAGGGCGGCCAGGGCGGCGGAGAAGCCGCGCCGGAGGTTGCTGCCGTGGTCGCCGTCGCCGATCGCCGAGTCCAGCTCGGTGAGCCGGCCCTGCTCCTTCTCGACGGCCGCGGCGATCGCGCGGACCCAGGCCTCGGCGAGGGGGGTGTCGAAGTCCATGGCGTCTCCCGGCTCAGGCCCGCTTGAGGGCGGGGGTGTCGACGGGCGCGTCCCACAGCTCCAGCAGCTGCGGGTCGGCCTTGGTGAGGGTGAGCGAGAAGCCCGCCATGTCCAGACTGGTGACGTAGTTGCCGACCAGGCTGCGGGCCACCGTGATGCCGCGCTCGGCGAGCCGGGCGGCGACCTCGCCGTAGGCGATGTACAGCTCCAGCAGGGGGGTCGCGCCGAGGCCGTTGAGCAGGGCGATCACCTCGTCGCCCGGGGCCAGGTGGTGGTCGGCGAGGATGGTGTCGACCACCTCGGCGGCCAGCGCGCGGGCCGGGCGCAGCTTCTCGCGGCGACGGCCGGGCTCGCCGTGGATGCCGACGCCGACCTCGATCTCGTCCTCGGGCAGGTCGAAGCCGGGCTTGCCGGCGGCCGGGGTGGTGGCAGCGGTGAGCGCGATGGCGAAGGAGCGGGAGGCGGCGTTGACCCGCTCGCCCAGGGCGGCCACCTCGTCGAGCGGGGCGCCGCGTTCGGCCAGCGCTCCGGTGGCCTTCTCGACCAGGACGGTCGCCCCGGTGCCGCGGCGGCCGGCCGTCCAGGTGGAGTCCTCGACCGCGACGTCGTCATCGACCAGGACGGTGCGGACCGCCAGGCCCTCCTCGGCGGCGAGTTCGGCGGCGAGCTCGAAGTTCATCACGTCGCCGGTGTAGTTCTTCACGATGAAGACGACGCCGGCGCCGCTCTCCACGGTCTGGGCGGCGGCCAGCATCTGGTCCGGTACCGGGGAGGTGAAGACCTCGCCGGGGCAGGCGGCGTCCAGCATGCCGGGGCCGACGAAGCCGCCGTGCAGCGGCTCGTGGCCGGAGCCGCCGCCGGAGATCACCGCGACCTTGGGCCCGGCCGGGCGGGCGGCCCGGGTGATCACCCGGTTGGGGATGTCCACCGTCAGCTCGGGGTGGGCGGCGGCGACTCCGGCCAACGCGTCCTCCAGGACGCTCTCCGGGGTGTTGATCAGCTTCTTCAACGCTCTTCGCTCCCTTGTGCGGGTCGTCGGCCGTGGACGCTGCTGCCCCGACGCTACGCCAGACGGGGGTGGTGGGCACGGGGTGCGACACGCGGGATTCGCGTCACTCTCCCGGAGTAGCGGCGTCGGCCGCGGGGTCGGTCGTAGGGTCGGGCGCATGAGCGAACACGTGGGTATCGTCCTGGTCTCGCACAGCGCCCGACTGGCCGCCGGGCTGCGCGAGCTGCTCGCCGAACTCGCCCCGGGCGGCGTGCGGGTGGTGTGCGCGGGGGGTACGGAGGACGGCGGGCTCGGCACCAGCTACGACCTGATCGCGCGGGCCGTCGCGGAGGCGGACGGCGGGGCGGGCGTGGTCGTGCTGCCGGATCTCGGCAGCTCGGTGCTCACCGCCGTCACGGTGCTGGAGGACGAGCCGCGCCCGGGCGTGCGGCTGGTGGACGCGCCGTTCGTGGAGGGCGCGGTGGCGGCCGCCGTCACCGCCTCGACCGGGGCGGCGCTGGCGGAGGTGGTCGCGGCGGCCGAGGAGGCCCGCTCGTTCCGGAAGCTGTGAAGCCGCGGGGCCGGAGACCGGGAAGAGGGGGCGGCTACTTGGCGTCGGCGTAGCAGTCCACCACCGCCGTGGTGAGCGGGAAGCGGACCGGGGTGTCGCCGAACACCAGGCGGCGGGCCTCGTCGGCCGCCTCGGCGACCGCGGCGGCCACCTCGTCGGCGAGGTTGGCCGGGGTGTGCACGATCACCTCGTCGTGCTGGAAGAACACCAGGTGCGGGCGTTCCGCCGGGCCGGCCGCCGGCAGCTCGCCCAGCCGGCGGCGCAGGGCGGCGAGCAGGGCGAGTGCCCAGTCGGCGGCGCTGGCCTGGATGACGAAGTTGCGGGTGAAGCGGCCGCGGGCGCGGGCCTGCCGGCCGCCGGCCTCGCCGGCCGTGTCGGGGGCCTCGGTGAGGTCGAGGAACTCGGCGGAGGCGGGCGGGCAGACCCGGCCCAGTCGGGAGGCGACCACCCCGCCGTCCTCGCCGGTGCGGGCGGCGGCCTCGACGTAGCCCATCGCGGCGGGGTAGCGGTGGCGCAGGGTGTTCAGCAGCGGGCCGATGTCGCCGCTGGTCTGCCCGTACATGGCGCCGAGCAGGCCGAGCTTGGCCTTGTCGCGGTCGCCCTGGAAGGCGTTGGCGGCCAGCGCCTCGTACAGGTCGCCGCCGGCGGCGGTGCGGGCCAGCCCGGCGTCCTGGGAGAGGGCGGCGAGCACCCGGGGCTCCAACTGGGCGGCGTCGGCGACGACCAGCAGCCAGCCCGGGTCGGCGACGACGGCGCGGCGCAGGATGCGCGGGATCTGCAGCGCGCCGCCGCCGCGGCTGGCCCAGCGTCCGGAGACCACGCCGCCGACCACGTACTCGGGCCGGAACCGGCCGCCGCGGGCCCAGGCGTCCTGCCAGGCCCAGCCGTGCGCGGCGTGGATCCGGGACAGCTCCTTGTAGCGGATCAGCAGCGCGGCGGCCGGGTGGGCGACGCCCTTGAGCTCCCAGGAGCGGGTGGAGCCGAGCTGGATGCCGTTCTCGGCGAAGGCGCGCAGCACCTGGGTGTGCGAGTCGGGGTTGAACGGGCGCCCGCCGAGGGCCTGTTGGAGTTCGACGGAGAGGTCGGCGAGCAGTCTCGGCTGGGCGCCGGGGACGGTCGGGCGGGGGCCGAGGAGTTCGGTGAGCAGTTGGTCGTGGACGTCGGCGCGCCAGGGCAGCCCGTCGTGCGCGATCTCGGCGGCGACGAGTGCGCCGGCGGACTCGGCGGCGACCAGCAGCCGGAACCGGTGCCGGGCGGCCGGGTCGGCGATCGCGGCGAGTCGGCGCTGCTGCTCGGCGTGGACGGCGACGACGGCGGTCAGCGGGTCGGCGCCGGGTGGCAGTTGCAGCCGGTCGGGCGCGAACAGGGTGTCCTGCCCGTCGTCGGCCTCGGCGGAGCCGGGCTCGGGCAGGTCGTCCGGGACGGGCAGGCCGCGCAGCCGGGACCAGGCGGCGCCGAGCGAGCGCGGCGCGCCGAACCGGCCCTCGTGCGCCAGCAGCAGGGCCTCGACCAGGCGCAGGTCGTGGCAGCGGGCGAGCCGGTCGGGCAGCCGGGGCAGCAGCGGCGCGTAGGCGCTGTCGGTGGCGGCCCACACCCAACGGGAGTGCTCGGCGGCCTCCCGGGCGGCAACGGCGGCGGCGAGGTCGGGGACCTTCTCGGGCGGGCCGAGCGGGGTGCCGGCGTCGTCGAGCGGCTGGAGCCGGCCGCCGGGGCCGTGCGGGTCGGGGGCGAGGGCCGTCCTGGGTGCCACGGGGGCGTCTCCTCTCCGGCGCGCTGTTCTGGCGTGCGGGTACGGGCACGGGTGTGCGGTCGTTCGGGTGTCCGGGCTCGACGTTAACGGGTGGGTACGACAACGGGGGCGGGGGCGCATAGGCAGGGTGGGTGACACGGCGTATGGTCGGCGAAATGACCGAGAACCCGTTCTTCAAGCCCAGCCCCCTGGTCTACGAACTGCCGCCCTTCGCCGAGATCCGGCCGGAGCACTTCCTGCCCGCGTACGAGCGCGGGATGGCGGAGCAGCTGGCCGAGATCGCGGCGATCACCGCGGATCCGCGGCCGCCGACGCCGGACAACACCCTGGTCGCCCTGGAGCGTTCCGGGGAGCTGCTGCGCCGGGTGGACGCGGTGTTCCGCAACCAGTCGTCCTCGGACACCAGCGAGCCGGTCGACGAGGTGGAGACCGCGGTGAGCCCGCTGCTGGCCGCGCACCACGACGCGATCCACCTGGACCGCGCCCTGTTCGCCCGGATCGAGGAGCTGTACGGGCGCCGCGCCGACCTGGGTCTGGACCCGGAGTCGCTGCGGCTGCTGGAGACCCGGCACACCCGTTTCGTCCGCTCCGGCGCCCGGCTGGGCGAGGCCGAGCAGGCCCGGCTGCGCGAGCTGAACGCCGAACTCGCCGCGCTCGGCACGACGTTCCAGCAGAACGTGAACGCCGCCAGCAAGGCCGCCGCGCTGGTCGTGGACGCGGCCGAGGAGCTGGACGGGCTGTCCGCGGACGAGGTCGCCGCCGCTGCGGAGAACGCCCGGGTGCTCGGGCAGGAGGGCCGGTTCGTGCTGTCCCTGAAGAGCACCTCCGGCCAGCCCGAACTGGCCCGGCTGACCGACCGGTCGGTGCGCGAGCGGCTGCTGGCGGCCTCGCTCGACCGGGGCCTGGCGGTCAACGGCCCGCTGGCGATCCGGATGGCCGGGCTGCGCGCCGAGCGGGCCGCGCTGCTGGGGCACCCGAGCCACGCCGCGTACGTGGTGGAGGACGAGACCGCGGGCACGGTGGAGGCGGTGTCCGGACTGCTGGCCCGGCTGGTGGGTCCGGCGGTGGCCAACGCCGGCCGGGAGGCCGCCGAGCTGGCCAAGCTGGCGGCGGCGGACGGGATCGAGGAGATCGCCGCGCACGACTGGGCGTACTACTCGGAGAAGGTCCGGCAGAGCTCCTACCAGGTGGACGCGGCGGTGCTGCGCCCGTACTTCGAGCTGGAGCGGGTGCTCCGGGACGGCGTGTTCTTCGCCGCGGGGCTGGCGTACGGGCTGACCTTCACCGAGCGGACGGACCTGACGGCCCACCACCCGGACGCGCGGGTCTTCGAGGTGTTCGAGGAGGACGGCGGTTCGCTGGGCCTGTTCATCGGCGACTTCCACGCCCGGGCGTCCAAGCGCGGCGGTGCCTGGATGGACGAGCTGGTGAGCCAGTCGGGGCTGACCGGCCGACGGCCGGTGGTGATCAACAACCTGAACATCGCCCGCCCGGCGCCGGGCGAGCCGGTGCTGCTGGCCTGGGACGAGGTGCGCACGCTCTTCCACGAGTTCGGGCACGCGCTGCACGGGCTGTTCTCGGACGTGCGGTACCCGCTGTTCGCGGGCACCTCGGTGCCCCGGGACTTCGTCGAGTTCCCCTCGCAGGTCAACGAGATGTGGATGGTCCGGCCGGAGGTGCTGGCCAACTACGCGCGCCACCACGTGACCGGGGAGCCGCTGCCGGCCGAGCTGGTCGAGCGGATGGTGGCGGCCGAGGGCTTCGGGGAGGGCTTCCGGACGGTGGAGTACCTCGCGGCGACGCTGCTGGACTGGGCCTGGCACACCGTGCCGCAGGGCCGGGAGATCGCGGACGCCGAGGAGTTCGAGGCACGGGCGCTGGCGGAGGCCGGGATCGCGGTGCCGGCGATCCCGCCGCGCTACCGGACGGCGTACTTCCAGCACGTCTTCGCCAGCGGCTACAGCGCCGGGTACTACGCGTACATCTGGTCGGAGGTGCTGGACGCCGACACCGTGCAGTGGTTCGAGGGCAACGGGCGCGCGGTGCGGGAGAGCGGCGAGCTGTTCCGGCGCGAGCTGCTGGCGCGCGGCTACGGCCGGGACCCGCTGGAGTCCTTCCGCGCGGTGGTCGGCCGGGCGCCGGAGACCGGGCCGCTGCTGGCGCGGCGGGGCCTGGTCTAGCCGTTTCGGCCCCGGTGGCGGTCAGCGCGGTGTGACCGTGACCGTCACCGGGGTGCCCGGGCGGGCGTGCGGGAGGCGGATCCGGACGGTCCCGGCCCGCCCGCCGGCCGGCTGTTCGACGTCGACGCGGGCGGCGGCGGGGGTGACGGTGACGTCGGCGCCGTGCGGGAACGCCACCGGGGGCAGGACGAGTTCGCTGCCGTGCCGGGTGCCGTCGGCGCTCCAGCGGACGGTGGTGGCGCCAGCGCGCACGTCCGTCCCGGCGACGGCCGCCGGGTACGGGCCGAAGGCGGGTTCGTCGCCGGGGGCGGGGCGCCCGGCCGGGTCGAGCGCGCAGTAGCCGCCGGTGCCGCGGCACCAGTACCACATGGTCCAGCCCTCGGCGAAGCCGTCCATCGCGGCGACCTGCCGGCGGACCAGCAGGGTGTTGCCCGGCCTGCGGGAGTCGGGCGGGCCCCATTCGCCGACCAGGACGGGCAGGCGGTGGGCGGCGGGGTAGGCGGTGATCGCGGCGGTGTAGCGCTCGACGAAGCCGTCGGCCGGGTCCCAGTCGGCGCCGTTCTCGACCGCGGTGTCGTAGAAGTGCGGCGCGTAGCCGAGCCGGGGCGGGCCGGGGCGCGGGTCGTCGAAGCCGGGCAGCCGGGTGGGTACGCCCTGGCCGACCAGGACGGTGGGTTCGACGAACAGCCAGGCGCGGGAGTCGACCCGGCGCACGGCGGCGATCAGGCGGCGGTACATGTCGGCGAGCCGGCCCTGTTCGAGGGCGGCGGAGGCGGCGGCGAGGACGGCCGGGTCGGTCGGGTCGCCGTCCACCGGGCCGAACGGCTCGTTGAACAGGTCGTAGCCCAGCAGCGAGCGGTGGCCGCGCAGTTCGAGGGCGAGCCGGGTGTAGAAGTCGGCCTGCCAGGCGCGCAGGTCGGGGTCGTCGTAGAGGTGGCGGAAGGCGGCCTGGACGGCGGGCTGGAAGTAGTCGGCGAACCAGTCGTTCGGGTCGGGGGTGAACGGCAGGCCGTCGTCCCGGGTGGCCCAGGGCGGGATGCCTCGGTCGCCGCCGCCGAACGCCGGCCCGTAGACGTCCTGGTGCAGGTCGATCAGGGCGAGCAGGCCGTACCGGTCGGCCCAGCCGAGGAGTTGGCGCAGCCGGTGCAGTTCGGTCGGGTCGAGGCGGCCGCGGACGGGCTCCAGCCTGTTCCAGGAGACCGCCACCCGGATCAGGGTGAAGCCCTGCGCGGCCAGGGACTTGAGGTCGGCCTCGGTGGTCTCGGCGTACTTGTCGAGGTTGAAGCCGCGCAGGTGGAGGCGGCGGCCCTGGGCGTCGGTGAAGGCGGTGCGGCCGTCGGGGCCGGTGGCCGTCGCGGCGGGGAACCGCGCGGGCGGGCCGCCGTGGGCGCCGTCGTGCGCGGCGGCGGGGGTGGCGGGGGCCGCGGTGAGGGCCGTGGTGGCGGCGAGCAGCAGGGCGGCGGCGGTGCGGCGCAGGCGCATCGGGACCTCGTACGGCGCGGGGGTGGGGGCCCGATGATGCCTGCGGTGCCGGGTGTCGCACAAGGGCCTTGCGCGGAAGGGGAGTTCAGTCGGCGTCCGGGGCCGAGGTCGGGGCCGGGGCCGGGGCCGGGGTGGCGGGGGTGGGCAGGTCCGCGGCGGCGGCCAGGCGGCCCCAGAGCAGGTCGGCGAGCGCCTGCACCATGCGGGTGCGTGAGCAGGGTCTGGTCTCCAGCCACCAGTCGCCGGCCGCCAGCACCATGCCGGTGATGCCCCGGCCCCAGGCCTCGGCGAGCAGCTCGCGGTCGGCGCCGAGGTCGACCTGGCTCTGCACGGCCCGGGTGATCTCCGCGGCGATCTGCCGCAGTGCGGGGGCGAGTGCGGTGCCGGGGCCGCTCGGGTCGCCCGGTTCGGGGTGGGTGAGCAGTCGGTAGACCTGCGGGCGGGCCTCGATCCCGGCCAGGTAGGTGTCCAGGACGTGTTCGACCCGGTCGCGGCGCTCCAGCGGTTCGGCGAGGGCGGCCCGGACGGCGGCCAGCAGGCCGCTGGTGTGGCGCTCGGTGAGGGCTGTGATCAGGCCGTTCCGGTCGCCGAAGTGGCGGTAGAGGATCGGTTTGGTGATGCCGGCCTCGGCGGCGATGGCGTTCATGCTGGCGGTCGGGCCGTTCCGCTGGATGACCCGGTCGGCGGCGTTGAGCAGCTGCTCGCGGCGGGGCTCTCGGGACATGTGCTGCTCCTTGGATTCGGGGTCTGACTGGGCGTTGACACCGGTTACCAATCAGTAGCAGACTCCGACGATGTTACCCGAGGTAACCCCCCTGGTCGGCCGTACCCCTTCTTCGGAGGCAAGCACCATGAGCAGCACGTTCTCGCTGGACCCGGGTGCGGACCAGCTCGCCGTACGCGACTGGCTGCACGGCTTCGCCGCCGACGTCGTCCGCCCCGCCGCGGCCGAGTGGGACGAGCGCGAGGAGACCCCCTGGCCGATCATCCAGGAGGCCGCCAAGCTGGGCATCTACTCGCTGGACTTCTACGCCCAGCAGTACTTCGACCCCTCCGGCGTCGGCATCCCGATCGCCATGGAGGAGCTGTTCTGGGGCGACGCGGGCATCGGGCTGTCCATCGTCGGCACCACGCTGGCCGCCGTCGCGGTGCTCGCCAACGGCACCGACGAGCAGATCGGCACCTGGACCCCGCAGATGTTCGGCACCCCGGACGACCTCAAGGTGGCCGCGTTCTGCTCCTCCGAGCCCGACGCCGGCTCCGACGTCTCCGCGCTGCGCACCCGAGCGGTGTACGACGGGGCCAAGGACGAGTGGGTGCTCAACGGCACCAAGACCTGGGCCACCAACGGCGGGATCGCCGCCGTCCACGTCGTCGTCGCCACCGTCGACCCGGAGCTCGGGGCGAAAGGCCAGGCCTCCTTCGTCGTCCCGCCGGGCACCCCCGGGCTGAGCCAGGGCCAGAAGTTCAAGAAGCACGGCATCCGCGCCTCGCACACCGCCGAGGTGGTGCTGGACGGCGTCCGGGTGCCCGGCAGCTGCCTGCTCGGCGGCAAGGAGAAGCTGGACGAGCGGCTGGCCCGGGCCCGCGAGGGGGTCAAGCGCCCGGGGGGCAGGGGCAACGCGGCGATGGCCACCTTCGAGGCCTCCCGGCCGGCCGTCGGCGCGCAGGCGATCGGCATCGCCCGGGCCGCGTACGAGGTGGCGCTGGACTACGCGAGGACCCGCGAGCAGTTCGGCCGCCCGATCATCGACAACCAGGGCGTGGCCTTCCAGCTCGCCGACATGAAGACCCGGATCGACGCCTCCCGCCTGTTGGTGTGGCGGGCCTCCTGGATGGCGGCCAACAACCAGCCGTTCACCGCGGCCGAGGGCTCGATGTCCAAGCTGTACGCGGGCGAGACGGCCAAGTGGGTCACCGCGCAGGCGATGCAGATCCTCGGCGGCAACGGCTTCACCCGGGAGTACCCGGTGGAGCGGATGCACCGGGACAGCGCGATCTACTCGATCTTCGAGGGGACCAGCGAGATCCAGCGGCTGGTGATCGCGCGGGCGATCTCGGGGATGCCGATCCGCTGAGCCCGGCTACCGGGCTGTTGGGTCGTCGGCCCGCCGGGCTACCGGGCCGCCCAGAAGGCGAGTCCGGCGGTGAGCGCGCCCACCGCCGCGCCGACGACGGTCTGCGCGGTGGTGTGGTCCCGCAGCACCACCCGGGACCAGCCGATCGCCGCGACCAGCGGGGCGAGCAGCAGCCACAGCGGGCCGAGCGCGATCCCGAGGCAGACCACCGCGCCGGCGGCCACGGCGGTGTGCACGGAGACCTTCCACCAGACGGTGATCACCAGGATCGGGACCAGCGAGGCGAACATCGCCAGCACCATCGCGGTCAGGTCGGCCGGGGCGTCGAGCCAGAGCATCACGGCGAAGCTGGTCGCGACCGAGCCCATGATGAACGGGATGACGGTCAGCCGGCGCTGCCGGTGGCCGACGTGGCGGTCCTCCAGGGTGCCCTTGCGGATGCCGCGCTGGATGAACATGGTCGGGATGACGGCCGCGAACAGGGCCGCGAAGGCCGCCCAGCCGAGGCCCGTCCAGCCGTAGCGGATGACGCCCATCAGCGGGAGCATCGCGATGATGACGTTCTTCGGCTCGACGCCGTCGGTGACCCGGCGGGCCCAGATCGTCCGGCTGGTGGGGGCGGTCGTGGCCTCGGTCGTCATCGGGGTGTGTGCTCCGGGTGCGCAAAAGGGGTCGGCGTGAAGGGTCGGCGTGAGGGGTCGGCGTGAAAGGTCGGCAGACGGGGGCGTCGGGACGCGGGCGTCGGGACGGCCCGGCGCCGATCGGATGATCGTACGCGAGCCCGTCCGTGCGGCCGGTGCCCGGACCTGAGGCCCGGCCCCGGTCAGAACCGCGCCGGGCGGCCCTCCAGGAACGCGGCCAGCCCCTCGGGCACGTCCGAGGTCTCCCGGGAGCGGCGCTCCCAGGGCGCCAGCGCCTGCGCCGCCCGCTCCGCCGGGACGGCCAGCGCGGCCTTCACCGCACCGATGGTCTGGGCCGAGCGCCGGGTCAGCAGTCGGGCGAACTCCAGCGCGGCGGCGTCCAGTTCGGCGCCCGGCAGGACGCGCTCCGCCAGGCCCAGCGGCAGCGCGTCGCGGCCCGTCACCAACTCGCCGGAGAACAGCAGGTACTTGGCGCGGGCCGGGCCGACCAGCCGGGCCAGTCGTACGGTCGGCACCGCCGGGTAGACCACGCCGAGCTTGGCCGGGGTGATCCCCAGCCGGGCGTCCTCGGCGACGAACCGCAGGTCGCACGCGACGGCCAGCTGGCAGCCGCCGCCCACGCAGGCGCCCTGCACCACGGCGACGGTCGGGTGCGGGAAGGCCGCCAGTGCCTCCTCGGCGGCGACGTTGACCGCGTGGTAGGCGTCCGCGCGCTCCGGATCGCCGTACACCTCGGCGAGTTCGGCGATGTCCGCGCCCGCGCTGAAGGTGCCGCCGGCGCCGGTGACCAGCAGGGCGCGCACCCCCGGCTGCTCGGCGAGGCGCAGCAGCACCTTCGGCAGCGCCTGCCAGATCTCCAGGGTCACCGCGTTGCGCCGGTGCGGTCGGGCGAACTCCAGGACGGCGACGCCGTCCTCGCCGACGTACGCGTGCAGGCCCTCGGCGTGGGCGGGCAGGGCGGAGCGGTCCCGCGTGAGCAGCGGCTGGTCCATGCGCACCTCCGGGCGGTCGTGGTGCGCCCACTCTCTCAGGAGGTGACGGCGCAGTAGTCACCGAGGCCGCCCTCGACCAGGGCGAAGGCGCGCGCGGCCCGGTCGAGGGCGGCGGGCAGGGCGGCCGCGGCGCGTTCGCCGGTCAGTATCCTGCGCTGGTTCTCGGTGGTCAGGGCCAGTCGGGCGGCCAGCAGTTGGGCGGCGGCGATCTGTGCGGTGAGCTCGTCGTGGGCCGGGTCCTGGGCGAGGAGTTCGGTGGTCAGCAGGCCCTGCGCGTGCCGGCCGAAGCCGGCGGTGGCGCGCATCGCCAGGGCCGGGGTGCGGTGGATCAGTCGGACCACGTCGAGCACGAGCGGTTCGTCGCTCAGCCCGGTGGCCGGGTCGTGCTGCTCCAGCGCGGCGAGGTACTGCTCGCGCAGCGCCGCCACCGCCGAGGTGCCGGGGGCGCGTTCGCGGACCACCCGGGCCGGCTCGTCGAGGTGCTGCTCCATGGGGGCCATGACCAGGTCTTCCTTGGTGGGGAAGTAGTTGAAGACGGTCATCTTGGACACCTCGGCGGCGGCCGCGATCTCGGCCACCGAGACCTGGTCGAAGTCCCGCTCGGCGAACAGCCCGATGGCGGTGCGCCAGATCCGGATGCCGGTCTGGATCTTCTTGCGCTCGCGCAGCGGGAGGGCGTCGAGGTCGCGGTCGTCGTCGGGGCTGAAGCCGGTGTGCGTCGCCATGGCTCGACTGTACCAGGATCAAAGATCGACCAGGATGAAGATTGAGCTGAGCTTAAGAATTGACCAGGTATAAAAAAACTGCCATGGTGAGGACGTGCCGCCGGCCGCACCGGCCCGGCCCGAACTCCACCGACCCTGGGGGGACTTACCGATGGCGCCCGCTGCCCCTGCCTTGATGACACCGGCCCAGCGCAACCTGGGCATGCTGCTCTGCCTGGTCACGATCGTGCTGGCCGTGCTCGACATGAACATCGTGTCCGCGGCCACCGTGCCGATCGTCCGGGAGCTCGACCCCGTCCACGGCGTCGACCGGCTGCCCTGGCTGATCAGCTCGTTCGCCCTCGCCGCGACCGCGCTGCTGCCGCTCTACGGCAAGCTCTGCGACCTGTACGGCGCCAAGCGCGTGCTGCTCGGCGCGGTCGGCACCTTCCTGGTCGGCTCGGCGCTCTGCGGGTTCGCGCAGTCGATGGGCCAGCTGATCGCCTTCCGGGCCCTCCAGGGCATCGGCGGCGGCGGGCTGATGAGCGTCACCATGGTGGTCGTCGCCCACCTCAAGGACCCGGCCGAGCGCGGCAGCGGCAAGGGCGGTGCGATGGGCGGGATCGTCGCGGGCATCGGCATGGCGGTCGGCCCGCTGATCGGGGCGCTGTTCACCGACCACCTCGGCTGGCGCTGGATCTTCTACATCAACCTGCCGCTCGGCCTGCTCGTCCTGGTCGGCACCGCCCTGGTGATCAAGCTGCCGCCGGCGGCAGGCCGCCGCAGCCTGGACTTCCTCGGCGCGGCCCTCGCCGCCGCCTTCGCGACCGGGCTGCTGCTGGTCACCGAGTGGGGCGGCAAGGACTACGCCTGGACCTCCCCGGTGATCCTCGGGCTCGTCGCCGCCACCCTGGCCGCGTTCGGCCTCTTCGTGTGGCGCCAGGCCACCGCCGCCGAGCCGGTGCTGCCGCTGTCGCTGTTCCGGATCGGCGTGGTGCGCCTCGGCTTCGCGATCCAGGGCCTGGTCGGGATGGGCATGACCGGCTCGATCGTCTACGTGATGCTCTACCTGCAGATCGCCCGCGGCGTCGACCCCACCTCGGCCAGTCTCTACCTGATCCCGATGGCGGGCGGGATGACGGCGGTCGGCCTGCTGGCCGGCCGGCTCACCGCCCGCGGCTACGCGGAGCGCACCTTCCTGGTGGCCGGCGCGGGCTGCGCGGCGATCGCCCTGCTCCTGCTCGGCCTCAGCGGCCCGACCACCGGGCTGTGGGCGGTCTGCGGCGAACTCGTCCTGCTGGGCGTCGGGATGGGCCAGCTGATCGGCCAGCTGGTCACGGTGGTGCAGGAGTCCGTCCCCCGGCACCAGCTCGGCGTCGCGACCACCGGGATCCGCTTCTTCCAGACCCTCGGCAGCGCGCTCGGCGCGGCGCTCTTCGGCACCGTGCTGGCCCGGGAGTTCGCGGACGGCGCGCCCGGCCTGCCGCTCGGCGCCGTCCGGACGCTCGGCGGCGCGGCCCGCGAGCACGCGCTGCGCAGCTTCACGGACGCCGTCGACGTGGTGTTCCTGTCGGCCGGCGGTCTGCTGGTGCTGGTCCTGCTGCTCGCGCTGCGGGTGCCCAGGGCGGTGGTGGCGGCGGAGCCGCCGGTGCTGGCGGCCTGAGGGGCCTGAGGGGTCTGGGGCGACGGTCCGGGGTGCGGGGTCCGGTGGGACACGGGGGTGTCCACCGGGCCCCGCCGCGTCCGGTCAGGCCCCGGGCGTCCACTCCGGAGCCAGGATCGACCAGATCTGCTTGTCGTGGCGGACCCCGTTGTGCGGGTACCACTCGCGCAGGGTGCCGTCCAGGCTCATGCCGATCCGCTCGGCGACGGCCCGGCTGCGGGCGTTGCCGGCGGAGCACCACCACTCGGCGCGGTGCAGGCCGCGGGTGGTGAAGGCGTAGTCGATCAGCACCCGGACGGCGGCGGTGATCAGCCCGCCGCCCTCGCCGGCCGGCTCGGTCCAGGCGCCGATCTCGCAGACGCCGCTCTGGGCGTTGAAGCTCACGAACATCACGCCGCCGACCAGCGTGCCGTCCCGCCAGATGCCGTAGATCCGGCCGCTGTCGGCGGCCTGCTGGTCGGCGTAGCGCTGGAGGGTGGTGCGGGCGGAGCCGAGGTCGGTGGAGCGGGTGGCCCAGGGGATCCACGGGTCGGTGTGGGCGCGGGCGCGGTCGATGTGGGCCAGGAACTCGGCCGCCTGCCACGGCTCCAGCGGGCGCAGTTCGGCGTTCTCGGCGAGCGGTACGGCAAACATGGGCTGGCCTTTCACGGGATGCACGGTCCACGGGATGCGCGGTGTGCTGGGAACCATACATAACAAACGTTTGGTATGTACGATGACCCCCATGACACCGGCCCGTGGAGACCATGACGCCCGCCGCCTGGAAGTGTCCGAGGGCGTGTGGCGGGTGCTCTCCAGCCGTGGCTTCGAGGGGCTGACCCTGCGTGCCGTGGCCACCGAACTGGGCGCCTCCACCGGCCTGTTGACGCACTACTTCCCCAACAAGCGGGCCCTGCTGAGCCACGCCCTGGACGAACTCGACCGGCGCTCCGGCTCCCGGCCCCGGCGCACCGCCCCCGCCGACGGAACCCCGCCGCCACCCCCCGGGCTGGCCCGACTGCGGGCCGCGCTGCTCGACGTCCTGCCGCTGGACGGGGCGGCGGTGGCCGGCAACCGGATCTGGGTCGGCTCCTGGGACGTCGCCCTGTCGGACCCCGCGCTCGCGGCCGCGCACGCGGGTCGTTACGCCCGCTCGCGTGAGGCCCTCGCGGTGCACGTCGCGGACGCCCAGCGGCTCGGGGAGCTCCCGGCGGGGGCCGACGCCGCCGCGCTCGCGACCGGCGCGCAGGCCTTCGCGCTCGGCCTGGTGGTGCAGGTGCTGTTCGCCCCGGCGGAGTTCCCGCCCGAGCGGCAGACCGCTCTGCTGGACGCCTACCTGGCCGGGCTCGCCACCGCCGGCTGACTCGCCACCGGCGGCAGACGCGCCACAGGCGGCAGACTCGCCGCCATCGGCCGAGCGGCCGGCCGGGGACCCGACCGAGCGGCTCCCGGCCGGGTCGGTGGGGCGGATTGTCCCCGGAGCGTGATTCGCCCGGGATTTCGGTTGTTCGGGTCTTCCCCCGCATCCGATCCGCAGTGGCGGTCATCCGGAGCGGCCTGTTATCGCGGTGGCCATGACACGCATCGTCACGGGTTAGGTGCGGTGGGTGTACGCAATCAGGCGGTGTGCGGAGGGGATTTCCGGGAGCCCGCGACGGCCGGGCAATGCGGCCGCCGGCCTGGCGGCCTGCGGGAATGCCGAGGTGGTGCCCCCAGCAGGATTCGAACCTGCGACCTACCGCTTAGAAGGCGGGTGCTCTATCCGCTGAGCTATGGGGGCGGGACGGGCTGCGCCCGGGCGGGCGTGACCGTGGCCGGGTCGGGCGACGAGCGCCGGGGGCGCGCGTGTCCGGCCCCGTGCCGTGAGGGTGGGGGTGGGGGTCGGTGGGCCCTCGACCTGTCGGGGACAGGATAAGGGTGCCCAGTTCCTCGGCCGAGTGTGACGACACCGCCGTTGGTGTGTCGGTTCGGTGGAGCGGTCCGATAATCGCAGGTGAACGCCGTGAGTGCAGCGGTCTGGGAGTGTTCCGAGCCGGACGTTGTGCAGTCGTTACGGGGCTGCCGCCCCACCCGTTATGGATTCGGCACGGAGAATGTGTCGCCACCGGTGCGGGTGGGGGGCCGTATTCGGCTTCCTCCGGTCGGATGACGTGCGCGGACGGTCGGTCGGCGCTGTTCCGGGGCGTGTCGGTTGGGGGCGGCGAGCAGCCGGTTTGTTGTCATGGCCGCGATGAGATGGGCTCGAAGGGGTGCCGAAAGGCCGAAATTCACCCCTGCGAGTGACGTCGGTTTTCCGAGGCATCGAGTTGTCCACAGGATTTCAGAACTCTCTGGCGGGGATTTCCCGCGAAGCGCACTCTCGACGCGCACCGGTCGATTCCGTACGGTGCATCGGCGAGAACGGAGAGTGCACTGTGAACGAGATGCAGGTGACGATCGTCGGCATTGTCGCGACGGAGGTGAGCTACGGCGAAACGGGCAGCGGGGTGCCGATGGCCAAGTTCCGGCTCGGCTGCACCGAGCGCCGGTACGACCGGCAGCGCGAGTGCTGGGCGGACGGCGAGACGCAGTGGCTGACGGTGACGGCCTGGCGGGGGCTCGCGGTCAATCTGATCGGTTCGCTCGCCAAGGGGGATCCGGTGTTGGTGAGTGGTCGGCTGCGGCTGCGGGAGTGGGCCGACGGCGAGGTGAAGCGCACCGGGGCCGAGATCGACGCCCGATCGGTCGGACACGACCTCACCCGTGGTACCTCGGCGTTCCGTTGGGCGGCGGGGGTGCGCGGGCAGCCGTCGGGCGCCACCGGGCCGAGCGGGGCGCAGGCCGGGGCAGGGGTGGTGCCGGGGTGGATCGCCGACGCGCTGGAGGCGCGGAAGGCCTTGGCGGTGGCCTCGGCGCCGCGCCCGCCGGAGCCCCCGCCGCCGGCGCGGCCGGTGTCGGACGGGGCGTCGGAGGCGGAGGCGGGGGATCGGGGCAGGGTGGCCGAGGGGGAGCGGGGAGGTGACGAGCAGGCTGCGCTGATCTGACGGGTCGATGACCTTAACTGTCGACAAATATGTTGATCGAGACTGTTGTTGCGCCCGCATGCGCAATCTCGCCCGGATAACGAAAAGTCGCGAGGAGATTCTGGCTGATCGTCAGCTTGTGTCGAAACTGAGGGGGTTGATAACGATCCAGATACGGAATCGTCCTGATTTCGCATGGGGGTTTCGGGGCCTGCGGGGCTCAATAGGATTCGTCTGGTTCATACCCGCAGCAGCGCCACAGGGGGCGCGCGCGGCACGGCAAGTCGGCGGGCTGTCCATCGGTGCGGCCCGGCCCCGGAGGGATCCCAGATGTTCCAGAGGCAGGTGCGGAGTCTCCCCCGCATAACCACTGTCATGCTCACGACCAGCCTGGTGTTGGGCGGGGGCCTGTTCGCGGCCGGTGCGGCGGCCGCGGCGGACACCCCGGGTGCGGGCGTCAAGGCCGTCCTCCAGAACACGATGGTGGGCGAGAAGATCGACGTCGAGGGCAAGGGGACCGTCGACGGCGGTCTGTTCACCCTCAAGACGTCCAACGGCGAGATCCAGACCTACTGCATCGACTTCGACAACCCGGTCTACCTGGACAGCGCCGCGAAGTACCAGGAGTCGGACTGGAAGTCGAGCTCCCTCGGCGGCAAGAACAAGGTCGAGGCGGCCTCCAAGATCCGCTGGATCCTGGAGAACTCCTACCCGCAGGTCAAGGACCTGACGGCGCTCGGCAAGACCGTCGGCGTCGACGGCCTGACCGCCGAGGACGCCGCCGCGGGCACCCAGGCCGCGATCTGGAAGTTCTCGGACAACAAGAACGCCACCCCGCGCAACGCCAAGGCCAAGAAGCTGCGCGACTACCTGCTCAGCGACGCCAACAAGGGCATCGCCGCCGAGCCCAACCCCTCGTTGACGCTCAACCCGGACTCCGTCTCCGGCAAGTCCGGCAACAAGCTCGGCCCCTTCACCCTCAAGTCCAGCGCCGCCGAGGTGAAGCTCACCGTCACCGGTGACGCCGCCGACAAGGTCAAGGTGGTGGACAAGGACGGCAAGCCGGTCGGCGCCACCCTGACCGGTCCGATCAAGGAGACCCAGCTGTTCCTGGACGTGCCGGCCGGCACCCCGGACGGCTCCGTCGCCCTGGCCGCCGCCGCCGACACCGTCGTGCCCAGCGGCCGGGTCTTCCTCAGCGAGGGCTACGACCCGAAGCGGCACAGCCAGAGCATGATCCTGGCCGGCTCCAGCAAGCTCAGCGTCTCCGCCGGCGCCAAGGCCACCTGGAAGCAGGGCCAGGGCGCGCTGGTCGACAGCACCGCCCAGGTCGAGTGCGAGAACAACGGCGTGCGCGTCACCGTCACCAACGGCGGTGACGAGGCCGCCACCGTCACGGTCAAGCCGGGCAAGCAGCTGACCGTCCAGCCGGGCAAGACCGAGAACGTGCTCGTCCCGGTCGCCGAGAAGGCCGCCTACGACATCAACGTCACCGGCCCGAACGGCTTCGCCAAGGAGTTCAAGGGCGTCCTGGACTGCAAGACCGGCGTGACCCCGCCGACCTCCGGCCCGTCGACCCCGGCCGCGAGCGGCACCCCGAGCGGCGCCCCGAGCACCGCCCCGACCGGCACCCCGAGTGGCACCCCGAGCCAGGCCGGCACCCCGTCGGCCGGTGCCAGCACCGCCGCCGGCGCGCACCCGAGCCCGGCCGCGACCAACTCCGCCCCGGGCACCGGTGGCCTGGCCCAGACCGGTGCCAGTGACTCGACCCCGATCCTCGCCGCCGTCGCCGGTGGCCTGGTCCTGGCCGGTGGCGCCGCGGTCTTCGTCCTGCGCCGCCGTGGCCGCCACGGTCGCACCGCCGCCTGAACCGCCCCGCAGGCCCGGAGGCGCTGACCTCCTGAGGCCCTGACGGCACCCGGCCCGGCCCCCGCACCCGCTGCGGGGGCCGGGCCTTCGCCGTTCAACCCCGCGCTGCGGATACCCCCGTGGGGCACACCGGGCGTTCGGGGCCCCCGGCCGGGTGCGGCACAATGGAAGGCTGCAAGCCGAATACTCCCGACGACGCCGGAGCGATCTCACGTGGCGGAATACATCTACACGATGCGCAAGGTGCGCAAGGCGCACGGAGACAAGGTCATCCTTGACGACGTGACGCTCAGCTTCCTCCCCGGGGCGAAGATCGGCGTCGTGGGCCCCAACGGCGCGGGCAAGTCCACCGTGCTGAAGATGATGGCCGGCCTGGAGCACCCCTCCAACGGCGACGCCTTCCTCTCGCCCGGTTTCACCGTCGGCATGCTGCTCCAGGAGCCGCCGCTCGACGAGACCAAGACCGTCCTGGAGAACGTCGAGGACGGCGTCAAGGAGATCAAGGGGAAGCTCAACCGCTTCAACGAGATCGCCGAGCTGATGGCGACCGACTACTCGGACGCCCTGCTGGACGAGATGGGCAAGCTCCAGGAGGACCTGGACCACGCCAATGCGTGGGACCTGGAGGCCCAGCTGGAGCAGGCCATGGACGCCCTGGGCTGCCCGCCCGGCGACTGGCCGGTCACCAAGCTCTCCGGTGGCGAGAAGCGCCGCGTGGCGCTCTGCAAGCTGCTGCTGGAGTCCCCCGACCTGCTGCTGCTCGACGAGCCCACCAACCACCTGGACGCCGAGTCGGTGAACTGGCTGGAGCAGCACCTGGCCAAGTACCCCGGCACCGTCGTCGCCGTCACCCACGACCGGTACTTCCTGGACAACGTGGCCGGCTGGATCCTGGAGCTCGACCGCGGCCGCGCCATCGGCTACGAGGGCAACTACTCCACCTACCTGGAGTCCAAGCAGTCCCGCCTCAAGGTCGAGGGCCAGAAGGACGCCAAGCGCGCCAAGCGGCTCCGCGAGGAGCTGGAGTGGGTCCGCTCCAACGCCAAGGGCCGCCAGGCGAAGTCCAAGGCCCGTCTGGCCCGCTACGAGGAGATGGCGGCCGAGGCGGACAAGATGCGGAAGCTGGACTTCGAGGAGATCCAGATCCCGCCGGGCCCGCGTCTGGGCAGCATCGTCATCGAGGTGGAGAACCTCTCCAAGGCCTTCGGCGAGAAGATCCTGATCGACGACCTCAGCTTCACCCTGCCGCGCAACGGCATCGTCGGCATCATCGGCCCCAACGGCGCCGGCAAGACCACGCTGTTCAAGATGCTCCAGGACATGGAGACCCCCGACTCCGGTGTGGTCAAGGTCGGCGAGACCGTCAAGATCAGCTACGTCGACCAGAGCCGCGCCAACATCGACCCGAAGAAGACCCTCTGGGAGGTCGTCTCCGACGGTCTGGACTGGATCAACGTCGGCCAGGTCGAGATGCCGTCCCGCGCCTACGTGTCGGCCTTCGGCTTCAAGGGCCCGGACCAGCAGAAGCCGGCCGGCGTGCTGTCCGGTGGTGAGCGCAACCGCCTGAACCTGGCGCTCACCCTCAAGCAGGGCGGCAACCTGCTGCTCCTCGACGAGCCCACCAACGACCTCGACGTCGAGACGCTCTCCTCGCTGGAGAACGCCCTGCTGGAGTTCCCCGGCTGCGCCGTGGTCATCTCCCACGACCGCTGGTTCCTGGACCGGGTGGCCACCCACATCCTCGCCTACGAGGGTGAGAGCAAGTGGTTCTGGTTCGAGGGCAACTTCGAGTCGTACGAGAAGAACAAGATCGAGCGGCTCGGCGCCGACGCGGCCCGCCCGCACCGGGCCACGTACAAGAAGCTGACCCGCGGCTGACACCCAGCCGTCACGGCGGCCCGGCAGACTGCCCTTCGGGGCGGCCTGCCGGCCGCCGGCCCGCCGCCACCGCACGGCGGCGGGCGACCGGACGTCGAGGAGAACACCTGTGGCCCGCCACATCTACGCCTGCCCGCTGCGCTGGTCCGACATGGACGCGTTCGGCCACGTCAACAACGTGGTCTTCCTGCGCTACCTGGAGGAGGCCCGGATCGACTTCATGTTCACCCAGGCCGCCGAGGCCGGGGCGGGGGAGTTCGCGGGCGGCTCGGTGGTGGCCCGCCACGAGATCGACTACAAGCGCCCGCTGGTGCACCGGCCGGAGCCGGTCACCGTCGAGACCAGGGTGACCCGCATCGGCGGCGCCTCGCTGACCGTGTCCTACGAGATCAAGGACGTCGCCGAGGACGGCACCGAGACGGTGTACGTCCAGGCGTCCACCGTGGTCGTGCCCTACGACCTGGCGGAGGGCCGGCCGCGCCGGATCTCGCCCGTGGAGCGGGAGTTCCTGTCCCGTTTCATGGACGAGGAGCCCGCCGTAGTCGCCGCCTGAGCACCCACCTCCGACGATTCGAGCTGACCCGCGTTGACCATCACCGCCCGCCTCGCCCTCACCGACGCCGGGGAGGCCGCCGACCTCTCCGCGTTCCTGCTGCGCCTGCTGCGCTTCGACAAGGCGGCGGCCGTCCGGTTGCAGGCGGTGGCCCCGGCCGGGGAGGACGGCGTGCTGGCGGTCTTCGGCCGGCTGCCGCTGGGCGGTTCGGGCGCGCTGGCGATCCGCACCGCCCGGCTGACCGGGCCGGCCGAGCCGACCGATCTGACGGTCTCGGCGGGCCAGTTGCTGGACGGCGTGGACGCCGGGACGGGTGCCGTCGCGCTGCCCGCCCCGGTGACCGGGCCGGCCTGGGCCGGGCTGCTGCCGCCGCGCACCGGCTGGCGGCCGGTCGGGGCGCCGCCGGCGGCCGAGGTTTACCCCGAACTGATGGCCGGGGTGCGGGAGTTCCGTGAGCGCAGCGAGGCCGTCCCGGCGCACCACCGCGGCCGTGCGGTGCTGGACGCGCTGGCCGACGAGATCTGGTCCCGCCCGGTGTCCGTGCTGCCGGAGCTGCCGCTGCGGGCGGTGCACGCGGCGTACGTGATCGGCTTCCTGAAGCCCGGGGCGCCGCTCACCGTGCACCGGGCGGGCGGCTGGCTGCGGCTGAGCGCCCCGGCCGGCTCGGTGGCGGTCCGGACGGTGGCCGCACCCGGCGCGGGGCTGGGGCTCAGCCCGCTCCGCTAGGCCCTCTCTTTCGGATCACGCCGGGCGCGCGACGCCGGAGCACGCACCTCGCCGCGTTGTCGTCGGTCGCCGATGCTCCGCATGGACTTCCTCCTCCGCCTTGCGATGCACGCACCCCAACGCCGCGCGCTGATCCGACGTGATCCGAAAGAGAGGACCTGGAGCCAGCCCGGCCCGGGGATCAGCCCGGAGTGTTGATCATCGAGGCGGCGGCGTAGGTGAGGTAGTCCCAGAGCTGCCGCTCGGCCTCGGCGGGCAGGGCCAGGTCGTCCACGGCCGCCCGCATGTTCCTGAGCCAGGCGTCGTGCGCGGCGCGGTCGACCTTGAACGGCACGTGCCGCATCCGCAGCCGGGGGTGGCCGCGTTGCTCGCTGTAGGTGCGCGGGCCGCCCCAGTACTGCATCAGGAACAGGGTCATCCGCTCCTCGGCCGGGCCGAGGTCCTCCTCGGGGTACATCGGCCGGAGCAACTCGTCCTCGGCGATGCCCTGGTAGAACCGGTGGACCAGTCGCCGGAAGGTCGGTTCGCCGCCGACCTGGTCGAAGAAGGTCTCCTCGCTGAACGTTCCTCGCCGGATCTCTTTCACCCGACCATGGTCGCAGACGCCGACGGGGTCGTACACCGGGACCAAAGGCGTACGACCCCGCAGGGCGTGTGTCGGGGCTCAGGCGACCGGGGCGGCGGTCACACGTCCTCCCACTTGAACAGCTTCCAGGAGATGCCGGTCAGCACGGCCGCGAAGAGCAGCAGTCCGCCCATGGTGGGCAGGGCGTCCATGACGCCGCCGCCGCGGGTCAGTACCGACTGGGCGGCCGTCACCAGGTAGCGCAGCGGCATGACCTTGGAGATGGTCTCCAGCCAGCCGGGCGCGCTGTCCAGCGGGATGAACGCGCCGGACAGGAAGGACATCGGCAGCACGATGATCTGCGAGATGCCGTTGGCCGCCTCCTCGGTCTTGGCGACCGATCCGGCCAGCAGGCCGATCGACATGAAGGCGAGCGTCGCGCAGGCCACCAGCGGGATGACCAGCCACCAGTTGCCGGTGAGCTTGAGCCCGAAGAAGTTGGTGGCGACCGCCAGGAAGACGGTGGTCTGGAGGAGCGAGGTCAGCAGCGAGACCAGGATCCTGGAGCTGATGACCGTGCCCGCACTCACCGGGGCCAGCCGCAGCCGGCGCAGCACCTTGCTCTTGCGCCACCCGACCAGGGTCAGTGCGGCACCGAACACCGCGCCGGTGGCGACGGCCCAGCCGAGCAGGCCGGGGGTGAGGAACTGGATCGGCTTGAGCGACTGGTCCTCGACCTGCTGGGCGTCCAGCACGTAGGCCGGCTTCTGGCCGGTGGCGGCCTGGTTGGCGCTCTGGACCACCGAGTTGACGATGCCCCGGAGCGCGCCGGCGCGGACGGTGTCGGCGGCGCTGAAGCGCAGCTCGACCTTGCCGTCCGGACCCTGCTCGATCATCGCGTCGAAGTCGCCCTTGCGGACCTTCTCCAGCGTGGCGGCCGCGTCGTCGGTCCTGGTGATGGTGAGGACCTTGTCCAGGTCGACCCGGCCCTCGCCCTGGATCGAGTCGAACAGCTTCACCGCGCCGACCTGCGCCACCTTGGCGTGCGGGCTGCTGGAGCCCTTGCCCACGGTGCCGAAGAACACCAGGAACACCAGCGGGAAGAGCAGGATGAAGAAGGTCGCGGTGCGGTCGCGCTTCATGCCGAGCAGCATCGCGCGGGACAGGCTCCAGAACGCGCTGACCCGCTCCCGCTCGGCGCTCGCGCCGCCGCTCGGACCGTCGCTCCGGGCGGGGGTCTTCGGCTCGGTGGACGTGCTGGCGGTCATGCGCGGTACTCCCGTCCGGTCAGCTGGAGGAAGACGTCCTCCAGGGTGGCGCCGCGCACTTCGAGGCCGCGCAGCGCGTTCTGCTCGGCCAGGACGCTCAGGACCGGGGCCGGGAGGCGGGTGGAGACGGAGAGCGAGACGCTGTCGTCCTCCAGGGCGGCGATGTCGGCGCCGGCCGCGGTGAGCAGGTCCCGGGCGCGCTCGACGGACAGCTGGCCGGACGCGACGCTGATCCGGACGGTGTCGTCGATCTCGCGGATCAGCGTCGCCGGGGCGCCGGTGTGCAGGATCTTCCCGTGGTCCATGATCGAGACCCGGTCGCAGAGCACCTCGGCCTCGTCCAGGTAGTGGGTGGTGAGGACGACCGTGCGGCCCTCGCCGTTGATGTCCCGCAGGAGGTCCCAGAGGTTGCGCCGGGCCTGCGGGTCGAGGCCGGTGGTGGGCTCGTCCAGGAAGACGATCTCCGGGTCGTGGGCCAGCGCGCAGGCGATCGACAGGCGCTGCGCCTGACCGCCGGACATCTGGTCGGTCATGACGTCGGCCTTGTCGGTCAGGCCGACCCGCTCCAGCATCGCGTCGGCCCGCTTGGGGCCGACCCCGTAGAACGACGCGAAGGTGCGGATGGTCTCCCGGGCCGTCAGTTTCCGGAAGAAGGCGGAGGCCTGGAACTGCACGCCGATGCGCGGCAGCAGTTTCGGATTGCGCGGCCAGGGAGCCATCCCCAGCAGCTCGACCCGGCCCTCGTCCGGCTTGCGGACGCCTTCCAGGATCTCCATCGTGGTGGTCTTCCCGGCGCCGTTGGGGCCCAGGATTCCATAGAATTCGCCGGCCTCGACGGTGAGGGACACCCCGTCGACGGCCTGCACGTCCCCGTACCGCTGACGGATGCCGTCGGCGGATATAGCTGCAGTCATGTGGCCTGAGCCTAGGGCTTGCGGAGGGCCCTGTGCACGTCGGTGACGACGAAATTTGTGGATTGTCCGAGGGATCGGGAACAAGCCGGGCCGGGCGGAAGTTGAATTCCACCCGGCCCGGCCGGAGTTGTTGCCGACGGTCTTTCAGGCGCGGTGCACCGTGATCGTCGTCCAGGCGCCGATGTGGATCCGGTCGCCGTCGTTCAGCGGCACGGCGGTGTGCGGGGCGATCGGATCCGCGCCGCCGTTCACGGTGGTGCCGTTGGTCGAGTCCTGGTCCACCAGGACCCAGCTGCCGTCCGCCTGTTCGGCGAGCAGCGCGTGCTGGTGCGAGGCGCCCGGGTCCTCCGGCGGCACCGACAGGTCGATCTCCGGCACGGTGCCGCGGTGCTGGCTGCGCCGCCCGATCCGCAGCTGGCCGCGGCCGGTCAGCGGGATGCGCCGCTCGGGGCAGTACGGCGGGAAGAACAGCCCGGCCGCCTCGGGGCCGCTGCGGGCCATCATCTCGGTGAAGTACTCGCGGTCGGCGGAGACCACCGCGATCCAGTTGGCCCGGAGCGGCTCCGCGGGGGCCGCCGCCGGCTGTGGCTGCTGGGGCTGGGGCTGCTGCTGATGCGGCGGGGCGAGGTGGAACGAGGTGCCGAAGTCGCCGCCGCGGTTGTTGGGGCCGGGGGGCTCGGCGTACACCGGGCCGGAGTCCTCGCGGACGGGGGCCTCGGGGAACGCCCCCTCCGGCGCGGGCCCCTCCGGCCCGTTGGCGGGCAAGGAGGGAGGGTAGCCGTAGGTGTGCGCGGGCGCGGCGGCCTGCTGCGGGTGCTGGGTGTGCTGCGGCTGTGGCTGCTGCGGGACGGGCGGGCCGTACGGCGGTTGGCCGTACGGCGGCTGGGCGGCCGGCGCGCCGCCGTACGCCGCCGGGATGTTCAGCGGCTGCTGCGCCTGGCGGCGCGAGGGGGCGGAGAGCTCGTAGTCGTACCCGCACTCCTCGCAGAACCGTCCGGTCTGCGGGCTGCGGCAGATCGGGCAGACCGTCAGGCCCTCGGTCAGGTTGGGGTAGCCCTGGGCCGGTGGCGGCGGCATCGCGCCGGGCTGTGGCGGGACGTTCCCCGGCGGCACCGGCGGAGGCGACAGCGGCGCGCCGTAGGGCGTACCGCGGTGGTCCGGGTGCTGGGACTGCTCGAACGAGCCGGGCGCCTCGGGCGCCGGGTGGGAGCCGTACGCCCCCGGGTGGGTCCCGTGGGCCCCGTGGGCTCCCGGGTGGGCTCCGGGCGGCGGCGGGGCCGGCGGAGTCATCGGGAAGCCGCAGAAGTCGCACCAGTCCTCGGCCTGCGACTCGTGGCCCCTCGGGCAGATCGGCATCAGTTCCCCCTCACATCGAGCCGGCTTGGGGCGGCGTCGCACCGGGTCGTCGGCCCGGTCACGTCTTCAGCGGTCACTTCTTCACACGCACCGTCTTGGTCGACCGGGTCTCAAGGGTCATCGAGTCGGCCTCGCTCACGTTCTTACGGAACCGAACCGTACCCTCCTTCGGGTCCACCACGTCCACCACCTTCTGCAGCAGTTTGTAGGTGCCCTCGTTGCCGGTCGCGTGCGCGATCCGGACGGCGGCGCCCAGCTTGGAGGTGGCGGTGTCGACGTCCCCGGCCCGGTGGGCCTCCAGGCCCTCCTGGATGGAGGAGGCCAGCTCGGCCTGCCCGGTGTAGTGGGCGACCTGCGGGCTGATCCGGGTGGAGGAGGCCAGGTCGTCGGTCCACACCGCCTTGACCAGGCCCTGGGAGAGGACCTCGGGGGTGCCGCTGCCGACCTGCGGGGGCAGCACCAGGCTGATCCGGGCGGCGAGCATCTCGTTGCCGATGGAGGCGGCCGGGACCTCGACGCAGACGTGGTAGTCGCGGCTCTCGTCGCCCCAGGAGCCGGTGGGGTAGTCGCCGGCCCGGGGGCCGGCCTCGGCGCGCCGGGCGGTGAGGTCCTCGACCGCGGGGGCGACCTGCTTGACGAACTTGACCGAGGCGTTGGCCGGGGTCCAGATCCGCAGCGCGACGTCGGCGACCTGCTTGCCCATGGCGCCGGCCATCATCGAGCGGAAGTCCTCGGCCAGGCCGGAGGGTTCGGCGACGATGTCGACGGTGCCGAGCAGCGCCGAGGAGATCTTGCGCAGCTCGTCGATCCGCCAGTCGGTGCCGACGCCGCGGCAGTCGGCGGTGAAGTGGCCGGTGACCCGCTCGATGGCGCGTTCCAGGTCGACTGCCGACTCGTGCTCGTTGTTGCCGTCGGTGAGCAGGACGGCGTGCCGGATGGCGATGTCGCGGCGGGTCAGGAAGAGCTTGTCGGCCTTGGCCAGCCAGGTGCCCATCGCGGTGCCGCCGGCGGCGGTGAGGCGGCGCAGGGACTCCTTGGCGTGGCCGCGGGTGGTGGCGGAGGCGGTGGCGAGGGTGCCGTCGCCGGGGTAGATGTCGCGGGCCTCGTGGGTGCCGGCGACCACGGCGAAGGCGGTGCCGTCGCGCAGCGCGTCGATGGCGGCGGCGGTGGCCTCACGGGCGCCGTTGATCTTGGTCTTGGGGTAGTCCATCGAGCCCGAGCAGTCCACCAGGATCACCACGGCCGCGGCGGTGTCGGCGCTCTGCGGGCCGCCCGCGTCGGCGATGCCGAGCGGGCGGCCGCCGGAGGTGCCGCCGCCGGTCGCGGTGACCGTGACGATGGCGTTGACCTCGCGGGCGCCGTCGGCAAGGTACTCGTTCTGGAAGATCTCCACGTCGAACCTGGGCAGGTTCGGCTTCGCCAGTGTTGCCATGGGCCGGTGGCTCCCGTCGGAAGGGTCGTCGGTACGGATCGGTCGGTGGGGGCCGGCCGCGTCGGGGGCGGGCCGGCGGACCGGGTGGCCGCCGGGGTCGGCCCCGGGCGGGCGGCGTCCGGTCAGGCCGTCGGCGGGTGCGGCGGCTGCGGGGGGACGGCGGGTGCGGTCGGCGGTGCGGCGGGGGGTGCGGGGGGTGCCGGCGGGGCGGTGGGGGGCAGCGGGGCGGCGGGGGGCAGCGGGGCGGCGGGGGAGCCGATCACCGGGAGGTCCGGCAGGGTCGGCTCGTAGTCCTCGTCCTCCTCGGCGGCCCTCCTGGCACCCGCCGCGGTGATCAGCGGCAGGTCGAGCGCGGTGGCGGTCCGGGGGTCGTCCTCGTCCTCGCCCTGCTCCTCGGCACCGGCACCGGCGCCCGCGGCCGGCGGGTCGATCGGCAGGACGGCGACGGTGATGTTGTCGTGGCCGCCGGCGGCGACCGCGAACTTCACCAGGGTCTGCGCCGCCGCGAGCGGTTCGGTGCGGGCGTCCGGCCGGACGAAGTACGCCAGGTCGGTGGCGGCCTCGGCGTAGTTCCACAGTCCGTCGGTGCAGATCAGCAGCACCCCGGGGACGTGCGGCGTGAAGTCGAGGGTGTGCGGGACGACCTCCTCGGCGTCGGCGCCGAGCCACCCGGTGATCGCGTGGGCGCGCGGGTCGGCGTACGCCTCGGCCTCGCTCATCAGCCCGGCCTCGACCATCCGGGCCGCCCAGGAGTCGTCCTGGGTGAGCCGGAAGGGCTCGGCACCGGCGCGGTCGTCCGGGATCCAGTAGGCGCGGGTGTCGCCGACCCAGCCGATGGTGATCCGGCCGCCGGAGGCTATGGCACTGACGTAGGTGCAGGCGGGTGCGTTGAGGTCGGGCCGGGCGGGCCCGGGGCCGGCCTGGGCGAGGTCGGCGACGGCCCCGGCGGCGTCGGCGATGGCCTGGCGCATGGCGGCGGTGGGTTCGCGGCCCGCCTCCAGGGCGCTCAGCAGCGACTCGGAGGCGGCGTCGACGGCGGTCTCGGAGGCCTCGTCCGGCCGGTCGGAGGAGGAGACGCCGTCGCAGACCACGGCGACCACGACGGGCTCGCCGCCGGGCAGCGAGGTGGCGGCGATGGTGAAGGAGTCCTCGTTGCGGTGGTGGCGCAGGCCGCGGTCGCTGACCCCGGCGACGCCCGCGAGGGACTTCTCCATGTGGTCGCGCGGGCGCGGCTGGGCGCCGCCGCAGGCCTCGCAGTAGCCGTCCGCGGTGACCTGCGGCAGCCCGCAGTGTGCGCAGACCGGCCCGTGCTGGGGCGGGGCGCCCTCGGCCCGGGCGGCGGCCCAGTTCGCGGGCATCGCGCCCGGGGCGGCCCGGCCGTCCCGGCTGGCGCCGCAGGCGCCGCAGTAGGCGTCCTCCGGCTCCAGCGGTTCGGAACAGCTCGGGCACACGGTCTGCTGCGGCATCGGCTACACCCACGTCCTGGGGCGGGCGCGGTTGGCCCGCTCCACCATTTCGATCCTGGTCTCGGCCCGGTCGGCCAACCGGGCGAGTACCCGGTAGGACTGTTCCAGGGCGAAGCGAAGTTCCCGCTCCACCGCAGGTCGTCCCAGCACCGTGGTGCCGCCGCCCTGCTGGGCGCCGGTCGAGCCCGCGGTGACCCAGCCGAGGGCGGCGCCGAGCAGTTCGACGGCCAGTTCCTCGCGGCGGCGGTCGTCCAGGCGCAGCGCGGTCAGCTGGTCGGAGCTGGCGCCGAGGTCGGCGGCGAGCGGGTCGGTGGCGGGCCGTTCGCGCAGCCGGGCGCGGACGGCCGCGATCCGGGCGGCCGTGTACTGGTTGGAGGTGGCCGGGACGGACTCCAGGACGCGGACGGCGCCGGGCCGGTCGTCCTCGGCGAGCCGGACCCGGGCGAGCCCGAAGGCGGCGCTGAGGTAGGCCGGGTCGGTGGTCCAGACGAGTCGGTAGAACTCGGCGGCGTCGCCGCCGTCGCCGAGGAGTTCGGCGCAGATGGCGAGGGCCAGCTTGGGGGCGGCCTCGCCGGGGAAGGCGTCGTAGACCGCGTCGAAGGCCTCGGCGGCGGCGCGCAGCCCGGCCTCGTCGGGCGAAGCCGGGCCGTCCGGGCCGCCTGCCGCGCCGACCAGGGCGACCGAGCTGCCAGGGCCGTCCGGGCCGTCCGGGCCGCCCGGGCCGTGCACGGCGCCGACCAGGGCGACCAGGCCGCGGTACCAGACGACCCGCCAGTCGTCCGGGTACTCCCGCTCCAGGGCGTCGAGGGCTTCCTCGGCGGCGGCGCGGTGGCCGAGTTCGAGGTGGGCGCGCAGTTCGCGCAGCCGCCGTTCGATGGAGAGGGCGGGCGCGCCGGCCAGAGCGGCGAGCGCCTCCTCGGGGTCGGTGGCGAGCAGGGTGGCGAGGAAGCCGGCGTTGGGGTCGCCGGGGTCGACGCGCGGGACGGGCAGTGCGAGGGCGGCGGCGGCCGGGTCGAGGGCGGTCACCAGGAGCTGTCCGGGCTGCTCGGTGGGCATGACCAACTCGGTGTCCACGACGCGTAGTTCGGGCCCGAAGAGGGTGGACAGGGCGGGCCGGGCCCGGCCGTCCTGGAGGGCGAGTATCTCGCGCAGCACGCCGGTGAGCTGGTCGGCCATCTCGTCGGCGGAGGAGAACCGGCGGGCCGGGTCCGGGTCGGTGGCGCGGACCAGGAAGCGGTAGTACGACTCGTAGCGGGCGAAGACCTCGACGTCCTCGGGGCCGGGCAGGGTGTCCCGGTAGGTGGTGCTGTAGCCCTGGAAGTCGAAGGTGAGCACCGCGAGGGTGCGGGCCACGGTGTAGAGGTCGGAGGCGGGGGAGGGGCCGTGGGTGGCGATCTCGGGGGCCTGGTAGCCGACGGTGCCGTAGATCGGGCCGTCGTGGTCGAGGCGGCAGACGGCGCCCATGTCGATGATCTTGAGCGCGTCGCCGCTCTGGATCACGTTGTCGATCTTGAAGTCGCAGTAGATCAGGCCCCGGCTGTGCAGGTACCCGAGTGCGGGCAGTGCCTCCAGCGCGTACGCGATCGCCTGCTCGACGGGCAGCGGCTCGCGCCGGCCGTCCGGGGTGCGGCGGTCGTTGGCGATGTCCTTGAGCGACTTGCCGCCGACGTACTCCATCACGATGTAGCCGTCGGTGGAGCCGGAGCCCAGGTCCAGGTGCTCGGCGAAGTTGATGATCCGGACGATGTTCGGGTGGTCCACCTCGGCCAGGAAGCGGCGCTCGGCGACGGCCACGGCGAGCGCGTCCTCGTCCCCGGTGTCCAGCAGGCCCTTCAGGACCACCCACTTGTCGTTGACCCGCCGGTCGATCGCCAGGTAGATCCAGCCGAGGCCGCCGTGCGCCAGGCAGCCCACCACCTCGTACTGCCCGCCGACCAGGTCGCCGCGGCGCAGCTTGGGCGTGAACGAGTACGGCGTGCCGCACTTGGTGCAGAAGCCGTCCGGGCGGCCGGGCCGGCCGTTCTTCTCCCGGCCCACCGGGGTCTCGCACTTGGAGCAGAACCGCTTGCGCTCCGGGACCTCCGGGTTCTCCAGCACCGCCAGCGACGGGTCGGCCGTCTCGACGGTCGGCACCGTCACCAGGCCGGCGCCCAGCCGGTTGCGGGTGCCCGCGCTGACGCTGCCGCGGGTGCTGCGCACCGAGACCGAGCGGCTGCTGCCGGTGCGGGTCGAGCGGTGCGAGCGGGAGCGGCCGGACATCGAGCGGGCCGAGCCGGTGCGGGTCGAGCGGATCGAGCCGCTGCGTGCCGAGTCGGTGGAGACCCGGGAGGACGGGACGTAGGGCTGGGTGACGCCGGTGTCGCCGCCGGGCGGGGTGAGGCCGCACTCGTCGCAGTAGCCGTCGGTGTCGATGGTGCCTGAACAGTCCCGGGGGCAGGGCGCGCCGGGGCCGGCGGCCGGCGGGGCGCCGGTGGCCGCCGTCGAAGCTGCCACGGTGCCGCCGCCCGCCGGGGCGAGCCCGCACTCGTCGCAGTAGCCGTCCGCGTCGATCCTGCCGTTGCCGGAGCACTCCGGCCGTACGCACGTCCCGCCCATCAACCTCAGCCCCCCTGGACCTGTCCGTCGACCGGCGTCTGGCCGGTCGTCTCCTGTGCGGCCTCGGCCTGCGCCGGCCGCAGCGACTGCTGGAAGCGGGCCACCGCGGCGGCCGCCGCCCGCAGGTCGCAGGGCGCGCTCCACAGCAGCCAGCGCGCCTTCTCGTACCGCTCGATCACTTCCGGGTCCTCGGAGACCCGCAGCCGGGCGGCCATCGCCTTGTACGCGTCCAGCCGGCCGCGCAGTTCGGCGCGGACGGCCAGCGGCTGGGTCACCTCGGTGAGCGACTGCCGGGCCCGGGCCAGCTCCTTGGCGGCGGCGTCCTCCAGCGTGTCCAGCAGCGGCGCCAGCCGGCCCCACTGCCCGCCCTGGCGCAACTCCAGCGCCGTCACGATCCGTTCGCGCAGCGCCGAGGCCGGCCCGGGCACCGCCGGGACGTCGCTGGAGGCTATCTTCGCCAGCACCTCGCCGCGCGCCCGGCGGGCCTCGGCCAGGGTGGCGTCGGCCCGCTGGAGCAGGTCGCCGACGCCCTGGAGGCGCTCCTCGGCGTCGTCGCGCAGCCGCAGCAGGTTCTCCAGTTCCACCCGGACGCCGTCCAGCGCCCGCCCGGCCCGGTCGAACCGCTCGGTGTCCACCACCCCGGCGGGGGTGGCGAAGGCGCCGCCCTCCGGCACGGTGCCGCGCTGGGCGGGCACCCGGGCCGGGCGCCACAGCGCCAGCGGGTCCTCGCGTACCTCGGCGCGCAGCCCGGTGAGGTCGGCGTCCAGCCCGGCCAGGTCGTCGGCGAGCGGGTGGTTGCCGGCCCGCACGCCGAGCGAGGCGGCGAGGTTGCCCACCCGGTGGAGTTCGGCCAGCAGCAGGTCGATCCGGGCCGGCAGCGCCGACCAGACCGCGTCGGCGGCGCTGACCACCTCCAGCACGGTGGCGTACCAGGAGTTCATCCGGGTCATCAGCGCGTCCAGGCTGATCCGCTCGACCAGCCGGGCGGGCGCGCCGAGCAGTTGCGGGCCGTCCGGCAGCGCGCCGCCGGGGACGGTCACCGCGTCGCCGGTGAGCAGTTCGCTCAGCTCGGCGAGTTCGGGCGCGCCGGGCTTGGCCTTGCGGGCCCGTACCGCGCGCGCCGAGGCCAGTGCCTCCGCGTAGCGGTCGAACAGGGCCCAGAGCAGTGGCAGGCCCTTCCCGGCGACGGACCAGCGCTCCAGCGTGCGTCCGGTCAGTTCGGCGCCGTCGAGCAGCCGCAGGCCCGGATGGTCCTGGAGGGCGAGCAGCGCCGACTCGACCGCGTCCCGCTCCGCGCCGAGGCGCGCCAGCGCGCGGTCCACCTCCTCCCGGTTCAGTACCGGGCCAGCCGAAGCCGCCAACGCCGTGTCCTTCCTTCCTCGCGTGCGATCCCGACGTACCTGACGTGCGATCCCACGACAACCCCCGTGCCCACCACCGGTCTCCCCGTGGTGATCGTCCCGAACCCTAGCCGGTGGCCGTTCGGGCGGAGCGGGCGGTGGGCGTCAAGACCGCGTCAACGGCCTGCTGACGCCCGTGCGCCGCCCGGTGCGTCAGCGGGCCGGCCAGTACAGGCCGGGGTCCTTGGAGTTCTCGGGCAGGTAGGGCTGGACCCACCGCTCGAACGACTTCTGCCAGCCCTTGTCCTTGTCCGCGTAGTAGTCGGAGATCACCTGGTTGACCCGGGCGGTGAGGTCGGTGCTGTTCTGGCGCATCGCGACACCGATCGTCTCCGGCTGTTCGAAGCCGTCCACCACCTTCACCGTCTGGTCCTGCGCGGCCTGGCCGACCGCCAGTTCGTCGTCGGTCATGGTGGCGTCGACCTTGCCGAGCTGCATGCGGACCAGGCAGTCGAGCTGGTTGGTCACCAGGACGAGCTGCTTGGCGCTCTTCTTCGCGTTCAGCACGTCCTTGGCGACCGAGCCGTCCGCGGCGCAGACCGTCTTGCCGCCGATCGCCTCGTCGAGGTTCTTGGCCGTGGACGACCGGGGCACCAGGACCCGCTGCTTGATGTTGAAGTACGACCGGGAGAACGCGACCTTCTTCAGGTTGGCGCAGCTGATCGTCATGGTGCGGACGATCAGGTCGACCTGGTTGCCCGTGAGGGCGTCGGCCCGGCCGGCGGTCGACACCGGCTTGAGCACCACCTTGGCCGGGTCGCCCATGACGGCCGCGCCGATCGCCCTCGCGAGGTCGATGTCGAAGCCTTCGAGCTCACCGGTGTTCGGGTTGCGGGCGCCCCAGCGGTAGCTGTTCTGGTCCACGCCGATGATCAGGGTGCCCTTGGCCTTGATGGCCTTCACCGCCGTGCCGTCCACGGTGCTCGGCGGCACGGTGCTGGTCAGGTCGCAGGACTCGGCCTCTTCCTGCCCGGCCTGTTCCTGCCCGGTCGACCGGACGGCCTGCGGTGCGCCCGTGGCGGCCGCGGGTACGGCGCCGGACGGCCCGCCCCCGCCGAGCACGGCCGCACCGGCGGCCAGCAGCGCCAGCGCGGCGGCCGGCCTGGTGCCTGCGGTTCTCCTGCGCATGTGTCCGTTCCCCCCTCTACCGGTACTCGGCCAGGCGGCGGCCCAGGCCGCGCAGCGCGGCGGCCGCGGCCGCCACGCCGAGCAGCGCGGCCGCGAGGGCGGCGAGCCGGAGGTCGCCCTCGGTGCCCTTGGCGGAGCGCTCGAAGTGGTCCTGCTCGGTGGTGGCGGCCTGGTCGAGCGCCCGGTCGGTGGCCTTGAAGGCGCCGTCCGCGGTGTTCGCCTCGGCGGCCGGGTCCGCCGTCACGGTCGCCTGCAGCGCGCCCTGGTAGTCGGCCTGCTGGGTCTCCAGGGTGTGCGCCGCGTCGTGCCGGGTGCGCCACGTCTCGTACTGCCGGTCGGCCTCGCCGATCTGCTGCCGGGCGTCCGCGGGGGCCAGGTCGAGGGCCTGGCGCAGCGAGCCGGAGTGCTGCTCCATCGGGACGTTCGCCGGCTCGCCCCCGGCGAGCTGCTGGGTGATCGTCGTCCACTGGTCCGCGTACGCGGTGGTGGAGCCGCGGGCGACGAGGTTCAGGTTCTCCGCCAGCCGGGCGGAAAGCACCTGCACCCGGGCGGTGTTGAGCGCCCGCAGCGGCTGCGCGCCCTGCTTCCAGCTCTGCTGGAGCGCGGCGTTGGTGGTCAGGCCGGTGACGGCCAGCCAGAGCGCCCCGGCCAGGACGGCGGCGGTGGCCCCGAGCAGGCCGGGGTTGAACACCCGGTTGGTGCGGCGGAACAGCGTCAGCTGCACCCAGACCAGCGCGCCGAGGGTGAGCACCCCCAGGCCGTACGCGGCCCACGGGCTGGACTTCGCCTCGGCGTAGTCCTTGTCCAGCTCGTCGTTCTCGATGGCGGTCAGCTCGGCGGCGCGCGGCAGCAGGGTGCCCTGCATCTGCTCGGAGGCGTACCGCAGGTAGGCGCCGCCGAGCGGCAGGCCCAGCCGGTTGTTCGCCCGCGCGGTCTCCACCAGGCCGGCGTAGACGGGGAGTTGCTTGTTCAGCTCGGTGAGCTTCTGGTAGGCGGGGGAGCCGACGGTGGTCTGCGCGGCGGCCTTGGTGATCAGGTCGGTGGCCGCGGCCAGATCGCCCTCGTAGTCGCCGCGGACGGCCTTCGTCTCCGCCCCGGCGAGCAGGAAACCGGTGGCCGCGGTGGTGTCGGCGCGGGCCAGCAGGCGGTGGATGTCGGCCGCGTCCTTGCTCAGCGGCTGGCTGTGCTGGACCACCCGGTTGGCGGCCTCCGCCTTGGTCTCCAACTGCCAGGCGGTCAGCGCGCCGAAGGCCACCGTCAGCACCGCGAGCACAGCCCCGGCCAGCCGCAGCCGGCCCGGCGCCGTCCGGGTGGCGTTCGCCAGCCGGGCCCGCAGGCCGGACAGGCCGCGCGGCGCGGGCCCGGCCGACGGCCGCCGGGCCGGCACGGCGCCGGGTCTGGACGCCGGGACCACGGCGCCCGGTGCGCCGTTACCTACTGGTGTTGCCACCCGCCTCATCCTCCCCAGGGGTCGGGCCCGCTGTCCGGGGCCCGGCCGATGCCAGCAGTATGGCCGTGACTCCCCCTGGCCACACCCGAATTGCGCCGATCTTGAGCTTGCCCTGCACGCGCCGCGCACGCCTCCCGCACGCCCCCGGGGCCCCGCTGCCCGGCGGCCGGTGGTGAACCGTCCGACGCGGGATGCACCCTATGCGGTTCCTCCGACAGGCCGGAGCGGCGAGGTCCGGTTGCGGCGGCGGCACGCGGCGAGTCGAGGACTGACCCCGGTCCGATCGCGGCGTCGGTGCGCAGGTAGTCGAGGCCGGACCCCGGGGCCGGCTGCGGGGGGCGATCCCGCCGTGACGCCACCGTTCCCGGCGCGGTCGGTGCACCTGGTTTCGGCGGACACCCTCCGTACGATGGGCAGCATGCGCCTGCTTGGAACGATCACGCCCGACCGCCCGCTGCTCGTCGTCGCCGTGCGCGAGGAAGCCGCCCACCTCGACGACCGGCTGCCCGTCCTGCTCACCGGAATAGGGAAGATCAACGCCACCGCCGCGCTGGCCACCGTCCTCGCCCAGGGCGAGAAGCCGTCCGAGGTGATCAACCTCGGCACGGCCGGCGCGCTGCGCCCCGGTTGGGAGGGCACCCACCACGTCGTCCAGGTCATCCAGCACGACCTCGACACCCCGGCCCTGCTGGCGCTCACCGGCCGTAGCTACGGCGCCCCGCTGGTGGTCGGCAAGGGCGACGGGCCGGTGCTGGCCACCGGCGACCTCTTCGTCTCCGACCCGGCGGCCCGCGACCGGCTCGCCGAGCACGCCGACCTGGTCGACATGGAGGGCTACGCCGTCGCCGCCGTCGCCCACCGCTTCGGGGTGCCGGTGCGCCTGGTCAAGCACGTCAGCGACGAGGCCGGCGAGGGCGCGAGCCACACCTGGCGCGAGTCGGTCGACGCGTGCGCCCGCCACCTCGCCGACTGGGTCGTCGCGCAGGGCTGGTGACGGCGCGTCCCGAGGACGTGCGGCGCCGACCGGCGCGGGCGGGTGAGAGGGCGGCCGGCCTCCCTCTCGCCCGCCGCGTTCAGCCGTGGAACCTCGCCCGCCGCGTTCAGTCGCGGAACCTCGTCCGCCAGGTTCAGTCGCGGAACGCCGAGAGGTCCAGCGCCGCCAGCCGCTCCGGATCGGTGAGCACCTCGATCGCCGCGATCGCGCCGTCCACCACGGTGAACGCCATGACCGACAGCGGTCGGCCGCCCTCGCCGATCGCCACCGCGCCCGCGGCGCCGTTGACCAGCGCCGGGCGGGCGAACGGCGACAGCCCGCCCCACAGCACCGGCTGGTCGGCCACCGCGGCCGCGCCCGTCAGCACCACCGGGTGCCGGGCCCGCACCGCGCCGCCGTCCGAGCGCAGCACCACGCCCGGGGCGAGCACGGCCACCAGCGCGCCCAGGTCGCCGGCGCGGGCGGCCGCGAAGAAGGCGTCCACGGCGGCCCGCTGACGGCCCGCGTCCGGGTCGGGCGCCGGCGCCTGGTCCTGAACCCGGCGGCGGGCCCGGTCGGCCAGCTGGCGGGTCGCGGCCGCCGTCCGCTCGATCAGCGGGGCGGTCTCGGCGAACGGCACCGCGAACAGGTCGTGCAGCACGAAGGCGATCCGCTCGGCCGGGGCCAGCGACTCCAGCACCACCATCAGCGCCAGGCCCACCGAGTCCCCGAGCAGCACCTCCTGCCCGGGGTCGGTCACCCCCTCGCGCCGCAGCAGCGGGTCCGGGATGCGCGCCGGGCCCGGCTCACCCGCCTCGGCCTCCGGCGGCTCCTCGCGGCGCAGCTCCCGGCCGCGCAGCAGGTTGAGGCAGACCCGCGAGACCACCGTGGTCAGCCAGCCGGGGAGGTTCTGCACGTCGGAGGTGTCGGTGCGGTCGTAGCGCAGCCAGGCCTCGTGGACGGCTTCCTCGGCCTCGCTCACCGAGCCGAGCATCCGGTACGCCACGGCCCGCAGCCGGGGCCGCTGCGCCTCGAACAGTGCGGCCCGCTCGTCCGGAGGTAATTTCTCGTCCACCGTGTCACATTCCTTCGCCGCTGGGGGTCAGAGCAACAGGAGCCACCCAACAACGGCTGCGCCGTAGAGATCAACTCCCCACCCGGGGCGAGTCGGAGACGACGGGTGGCGGGGTGGGTGTCACCAGGGCGTCCTAGGCTGGCGGCCATGCCGACGATCCCGCTGCTCGACGCGATCCGCGCCAACCCCGCCGCCCTCGACTACCTGGCCTGGCCGGGCGACCTCAGCCTCGACCACTACCCGCACGTCGAGGAGGTGGTGCTCGCCTCCGGGGAGGCCCTGGAGCCGGTGGCCAAGGACGGCGCGGGCGGCACCTTCTTCCTGTGCGGGGAGGGCGGCGAGGAGCGTCCCGTCCTGTACGCCGACTCGGAGGGCGGCGCGGCGGTGCTGGCCGTCGGGCTGCCGGAGCTGGTCCGGCTGCTGCTGGCGGTGCCGTGGTGGCGGGACTGCCCGCGGCTGACGGTGGAGGAGAGCGCGGAGGCCGCCGAGGAGTACCTGGAGGACGAGCCCGGCCTGTACGCGGAGCGGGACGCGGCCGCCGCCGCGCTCGGCCTCGAAGTCCCGGGCGCGGCTGCGGCGTTGGCCCGGCTGCGGGAGGTCGCGCTCGGGCTCGGGCCCGCGTACGTGCTGCTCAACGCCGAGGAGGGCGGCGCCTACGAGCCGCTGTTCCAGGCCTGAGCGGGTGGTCGAGTGGTTGGTCGTGCGGGTGGTCGTGCGGCCTGGCGGCATCAGCTCTCCGGCCCCGGGCATACATGAGGGGTTGTCCGGCCTCGGGTCGTGACGGCGGGAGACCGGCCCCGGATCCGACCGGGGGCGGCGCGAGGGAAGAGGCGATCGTGGGCGAACTGGACGGCAGGACGGCGCTGGTGACGGGCGGCTCGCGCGGGATCGGGCGGGCGGTGGCGCAGCGGCTCGCCGCCGACGGGGCACTGGTCGCGGTCCACTACGGCGGCAACGAGGCGGCCGCCGCGGAGACCGTGGAGCTGATCGCCAAGGCCGGCGGCCGGGCGTTCGCGGTGCGGGCCCGGTTCGGCGAGAGTGGTGCGCTGGACCAGCTGTTCGAGGGCCTCGCCGCCGGGCTGGCGGAGCACGGCGAGCAGGGTGGGGACGGCGAGGTCGGTGGGGGCGGCGGGGCCGGCCTGGACATCCTGGTCAACAACGCGGGCATCCACCTGGCAGGGTCGATCGGGCAGCTCACGGAGGAGGAGTTCGACCGGTTGATGGCGATCAACGTGCGCACGCCGATCTTCGTGATCCAGCGGGCGATTCCGCTGCTGCGGGACGGCGGGCGGATCGTCAACGTGGCCTCGGCGGCCGCCCGGATCGGCTCCCCGGTCCAGATCGGCTACACCGTCAGCAAGACGGCGCTGGTGGCCCTTGCCGCACCGCTCGCCAACGAGCTCGGCCGGCGCGGGATCACCGTGAACACCGTCAACCCCGGGGTGATCCTGACCGACATGACGTCCCAGTGGACGGGCGTCCCCGAGGCGATGGCCGGGCTCGAATCGATCACCGCACTCGGCCGGATCGGCCAGCCGGAGGACGTCGCGGACGTGGTGGGCTTCCTGGCGGGCCCGCAGGGCCGCTGGGTGACCGGCCAGACCATCGACGCCTCCGGCGGCACCTACCTCGGCCCGATCCCGCCCGCGTGATCCCTCGGGGCGCCGAGAAGTCGGCGGGGTGGCAGCCCTCAGCGCCGCCACCCCGTTCGCTTCTCGGCACGGAAGGAGGGTTTCATTGAGCCAAACCCCACCTTGGGATGATGTTTTGAGGCAGCGTCAGAATGCTGACGGGGGCTGAAGGGCCAGATCGAGGACGGACGCCCAGTGTTCGTCGGGTGCGGTGACGATCGCGTAGCCCTCCTGGCCGGGGAGGCGGGGGAGCAGGGCGCTGCGGCAGCCGTGGCTGTGGTGGATCTCGACGGGGACGGGATCGCCGTCCAGGTGGATCTCGCCGGCGCTGATGGATTCGGGGTCGAGCGGGCCCAGGTGGTGGCGCGGGTCGATGCGGCCGGAGTTGCCGAGGAAGTTGAAGAGCTGCGATCCGGGGGTGGTCAGGGACTTCACCCGGAAACCGTCGGGGACGGGCCGGGAGGTCTGGACGATCGCGACGAGCTCGCGGTCCAGGTGGTAGTTCAGATCGACGTGGCAGAGGTAGCCGTCGCTGCCCATCCGCCCGAGGAGGACGAACCACTCGGGCGGCACGTCGCGCAGGACGGCGATCCGCCCGCCCCACTCCTCGGCGGTCTCACGGTCGGTGGGGATGTGGAACTTGCGCGGCTCGCTGCTGCGGAACACGGAATTCCCCCAACTGATCGGCGAAAAAAGGTTGTTGGTTCACCAGTAGACCGCCGCGACATGCCCGCGAACGAGTGAATTCCCGCTCGGCGCTCGGGCCCCACCGGTACCCGGCCGGTGGGGCTTGCGCCAGTGGGGCGGGCGCGGTCCGCGAGGAGCGCGCCCGCCGCAGGCCCTGTTGCCCGCCGTCCTCGTGATGGGCCATGCCGGTGTCCACCGCGGGTGCCGGACCAGGCCGCTGGTAGTGGGGTGTCACGCAGGAGGCGACAGGACATCGAGCCCGATTGCCTCGGCGGCAACGGTCATGGCGGCGTCGAAGTACGCGGGGTAGTCCGTGATCACCTCGTTCAGGTGACCGAACAGCTCGAAGCTGATCGTGCCGATCAGGGAGATCCACAGGGTGAGCGACCGTTCCACCAGGTCCGCGTACGGTTCGGCCGGTGCCCCTCCCGCGCTGTCGAGCACCTGCTGGGCGACGAGCCTCGGCCCGGGGAGCGGCTGCGTGGGGGGTCGCAGGAGGCCCGAGGCGTGTGCCTCGACGACGAGACCGGCCATCAGGCGGGTGACCCGGGTGGCGGGGTCGACCGTGTCGGTGGGGGCCTGGTAGCCGGGGACGGGCGAGCCGTAGACCAGGGCGAACTCGTGCGGGTGGGCCAGGGCCCACTGGCGGACCGCCCGGCATGCGGCAAGCCACCGGACGCCCGGATCGGCGGGAGCGGCGGACGCCGCCCCTGACTCCGCGGCCGCTCCGACCGCGTTGAACGCGTCGATGATCAGCGCGGTGAGCAGTGCGTCCCGGCTGGGGAAGTAGCGGTACAGCGCCGAGGAGGCCAGGCCCAGGTCACGCGCCACCGCGCGGAGCGACAGTGCGGCCGCCCCGGTCTCGGCGAGCTGGCGAGTGGCGGCTTCCTTGATCGCGCGAGTGAGCTCGGCGCGGGCCAGCTGCCGCGCGGTCTGCGATGCCGTCATGCCGTCCATCCTCTCATTCGAGAGCAGTGCACACAAGAGAGAGCACTGCTCTTGACTTCTCCCCGCCGCTGCGCGAACACTCCTCAACGAAGAGAGCACTGCTCTCTCAATTCTCCAGGAGGACCTGCATGGCACGGCACATCGTCATCGGCAAGGGCCCCGTCGGCGCCACCACGGCGCGACTGCTCGACGAACAGGGGCACGAGGTCGTCGTCCTGAGTCGCTCCGGCGGCGACGGGAGTACGGCGCTCGACGTCACTGACACGGCGTCACTCCGGCAAGCCACCAAGGGCGCCGAGGTGATCTACAACTGCGCGAGCCCGCTGTACCACCGGTGGCCCACCGACTGGCCGCCGATCTCGAACGCCCTCCTCGACGCGGCGGAGGCCGCCGGCTCGGTGCTGGTGACGATGGGCAACCTGTACGGCTACGGCCCCGTCGACGCCCCCATCACGGAGGACCTGCCGCTCGCAGGCACCGGCACCAAGGCCCGGGTCCGCATCGGCATGTGGCGCGACGCGTTGGCCCGGCACCAGGCCGGCCGGATCCGCGTCGCGGAGGCGCGCGCCTCGGACTTCTTCGGGCCCGGCGTCACCGAGGCCGGCCACCTCGCCCAGCGGATGATGCCCGCGCTCCTGGCCGGCCGTGCAGTCAGGCTGATCGGCAACCCGGACGCACCGCACAGCTTCACCTATGTCCCCGACATCGCCCGTGCGCTCGTACGGCTTGGTACCGACGAGCGGGCGTGGGGACGCGCCTGGCACGTTCCCACCGCCCCGCCGCTGTCGACCCGGGAGGCGGTCCGGCACCTGTGCCGGCTGGCGGGTCTGCCGCCGGCCAGGGTCGGCCGGATTCCTTGGTGGCCACTCCACCTGGTCGGCCTGGTCAACCCCATGCTCGGGGAACTGCGGGAGGTGCAGTACCAGTTCGACCGGCCGTTCGTGCTCGACTCCCAGGCGTACACCGCGACCTTCGGCGAGGTGTCGACCCCGATCGACGAGGCGCTGGGGGCAACCGTCGAGTGGTGGCGGGCGCGGCTCAGCCGGTAGCGCCACGTGCGCGGCATCGGCTGTCGGGCTGTGCAGACCCTGCGGCGGAGTCAGGAGCGGGCCGAAGCCGCGTTCAGTGAATCAACTCCGAGCACAGCGTGGCGTAGAGCAACGCCGTGCAGTCCACTCTCCGAGGAAATGATGACGATCCGCCTCTGGCACCGCCCGCTGGTACTGCTCGCCGCTGCCATGGCGGCCCTCGCCCTGGCATCCGCCGTCGGCCTCGCGGTCGACGACCGGATCCTGGTCGGGGAGCCGATCTGGCTGAAGCCCTTCAAGTTCTCCCTCTCCATCGCGATCTATTCGGTGACCCTCGCGTGGATGCTGTCCCTGGGCCGCACGGCCCCCCGCTGGGTCTGGTGGCTCGGGACGACGATTGCCGCCGCCAACGTGATCGAGATGGTGGTCGTCGTTGGCCAGGTGCTCCGCGGCAGGCAGAGCCACTTCAACGTCGCCACACCGCTGGACGCCGGCCTCTGGTTCGCGATGGCCGCCTCGATCGTCACCTTGTGGCTGGCCAACCTCGGCATCGCGGCCAGGTTGTTCCGCGAGCGGACCGGGGACCGCGCGGCCACCTGGTCCGTCCGGCTCGGCCTGCTCCTCGCACTGGTGGGCATGGCATTCGGCTTCCTCATGACCAGCCCGACCCCTGCCCAACTCGGTGCCATGCGCAGCGGGGCCGCCGTGGGCATCGTGGGGGCACACAGCGTCGGCGTCGCCGACGACTCGCCCGGCATCGCCATCACCGGCTGGAGCAGCACCGGCGGCGACCTGCGCATCCCCCACTTCGTCGGCATGCACGCGCTGCAGGCCATCCCGCTCTTCGCCTGGCTGCTGATCACACTGTCCCGCAGGTTCCCGCGGTTGGCCGACGAGCGGACGCGCCTGCGCCTGGTCCTGGTGGCGACCGGGACCTACGCGGGCGTGCTGGCGGTCCTGACCTGGCAAGCGCTGCGCGGCCAGTCGCTCGTCCACCCCGACGGTGCGACCCTGACGGCCGTGGCCCTGCTGGCCGTTGGCATGGTGGCGTCCGTTGTGGCGGTCGCCCGGCACCACCATGTGCCACCGGCGCCGCACAGCAGCGCCGGCATGACCGGCCGCCCGGTCGAGCCGCGCTGCACCCGCGTCGCCGCGGACTAACCGAACGCCGAGCCCACCGTCACCTGCGCCCGGGGACCTTCTTCGCGCCGTCGTATCCGCGTGAGGACGCCGGCACCGTGGCCGCCGCGCGCAGGCACCGCGCGTCGATCACCGCGGCGGTCGGCTCCGGGTCGCGGCCGGCGTCCTCGCGGACCATGCCCCCCATCCGGTCGTGGAACTCGGCCAGCAGTCCCCGCGCGCGCCACCGCCGCGCGAAGGCGACGGGCAGCCCGTGCAGGGTGCACACCAGGTGCAGGCGCAGGCCTCAGAAGAACCGGGAGTGGCTGGCGCAGTAGCCGTACTCGGCCCATCCGGCCAGGTCGGAGCGCTTGGCCGTCTCGCGGGAGCGCCCGCACTCCACCAGTGTGGAGTCGACGACCCACACGGTGTCGGTCCACAGCGAAGTGTCGGTCGCCAGCAGCCGGTTGACCTGTGCGATCAGGTCGGCGGCCTTGCGCAACCGCCGGTTGTAGCCCGACTGCCCGAGCAGGTACGGGAAGGGATGACGCAGGTGGGCATCGGCGTGGCGGATCCACCGGCGCTCGGAGGTGAAGCCGAGAAGGGCCTGCATCACGGGGAGGGTGACCAGCTCGGCATCACTGAGCCGGGGCGCGATGCCGATCTCTGGACTCCCTCGCTTCATGTCATGCGCGCCAGCGAGCCCTTGGCATCATTCATCTAGGCAGAATCAGGCCACTGCGGCCCTGGTGGCAGGCCCTGACCCTGGTGAACGAGATACGTACCCGGGCGGCCGGCCATTTCAGGCTGGAAGATGCTCATTGGGCGGTCGGCGGGTGGACATTGGCGGGATGTCTGCCGGGGCGCAAGCGAGTTGGGCTGCGGCGGCCTGTCGGATCTCTCCGATGGGGCGTCTCGGACGAGTTGGGGCGGTGGGACGTGAAGCCATAGCCCACTCGTCACGAATGTGCGGCTTGGGCTTGGGTGCGGCAGTGGGTGAGGGCGTGCGTGATGCGGGGGTCGGGGGTGGTGGTGGTGAGGAGTTCGCCGGCGGTGGTGAGGGTGGTCCAGTAGTGGGTGGGGTTGCCGGTGGTGGGGTGGGGGTGGGTGGTGGTGAGGGAGAGGTAGGCGGTGGTGAGGTTGCCGGTGGTGAACCAGCGGGTGAGGCCGTGTTGGTGGCCGGCGCGGATGCTGCCGTGGGCGTCGATGGCGGTGGTGAGGAGTTCGATGATGGCGAGGTCGCGGTCGTCGGGGGTTTTGGGGATGTCGAAGACGCCGAGGGCTTCGAGGAGTTCGCCGGTGTCGTTCTCGGTGCCGGGGCGGGGTGTGGCGAGGAGGGCGTCGTAGCAGTCGTTGAGGCGGCGTTGGGTTTCGGCGGCGGGGATGCCGAGGGCGGTGCAGACGGCGCGGGCGGATCGGAGGGGTTCGCGGGTGTGGCGGGCGAGGGTGGCGTAGGTGTCGGCGGGGGTGGAGCCGGTGTCGAACAGGTGGCGGGCGGTCAAGGGGAGTCGCATGGTGGGCACCTTGTTCAGACAGTGAGGAAGGTGGCGGGCGTGGGGGCGGGTGCGGGGGCGCACAGGGCCCAGACGAACTTGCCGACGCCGCCGGCGCGGGGGCAGCAGCCCCACTTCTCGGCGAGTTCGTTGACGAGGAGGACGCCGCGTCCGTGTTCGTCGTCGGGTGTGGGGGTGTGGAGGGAGGGGCGGCCGGTGCCGGCGTCGTGGACTTCGAGCCGGAGGCGGTCGTTGGCGAGGGCGAAGTGGACTTCGATGAGGCAGTCGGTGGGGGCGTCGGCGGTGTGCTGGACGGCGTTGGCGAAGAGTTCGCCGAGGAGGAGTTCGGCGGTGTCGCGGTAGCGGTCGCCGGTGGGGAGTGCGGCGAGGTAGGCGCGGAGCAACTGCCTTGCGATGGAGGTGGATTCGGTGCGGGATTCCAGGCGGGCCGCGAACGGGCGGGGGCGGTGGGCGGTACGGATTTTGAGCATGGCGGGGCACCTCAAGGGGGCGGATGGGGGAGCGCGAAGGTAGTGCGCAATCACGCTGTGCATGCAAATGATTGCGTTCCGGTGTCAATGGTCGGGGCTGCGGAGGTACGGTGACGCCAAATCGGCGTGTGGGACGTGTGACGCACAAGTGGGGGCAGCGATGACACAGCGGAAGGTCAAGCGGGGAACGACGGCGAGCTCCGCGATCATGTTCGGCGCGGAGGTTCGCTACGCGCGTGAGTCGGCGGGCTACACGCAGGAGGAGCTGAGCAAGCTCCTGCACTGCGACCGGACGGTGATCTCGCGGACCGAGGGCGGGAAGCGGAAGCCGTCGGTCGAGGAAGTCGAGGAGATCGAAAGGCTGTTGAACACTGGCGACCTGCTGACGCGGCTGTACGGGCGGGTCGACTGGAACGCCTCGATCGAGCATCCGGATTGGTTCCAGGAGTACGTGGATGTGGAGGCCATCTCCGTCGGGATGCGGGCGTACCAGGACGGCGTGATGTACGGCCTGTTGCAGTGCCAGCAGTACGCGCATGCGCTCTTCGCCAATGGCGTTGCGGCGGGCAACCCGGAGGAGATCGAGGAGCGAACCAGGGCTCGACTCGGTCGACAGGGCCGCTTTCTCGCACCCGACGGGCCGTTGTTGCTCGTCATCCTCGATGAGAGCACCATCCGTACTGTCGTGGGTGGGCCCGGCGTGATGAGGCGCCAGATGGAGCACCTGCTGAAGGTCGCTCAGCTCCCCAACGTCGTCCTTCATGTGGCGCCGTTCACGAATCGTCGGGCTCGCATCAAGACCGCTATGGTGTTGTTGGAGCTGCCGGACGGACAGCGCTTGGTGTACTCGGAGAGCCTCGATCGGGGGCATCTGAGCGGTGATTCGGAGGCCGTGGCCAGGCATCAGCGTCGCTATGACCAGCTCCGTGGTGAATGCCTGTCAGAGAGCGACTCGCTTCGGCTGATCGCCGAGGCCCTGGAGGGATTCAAGGATGATGAGCAACGAGCTCGCCGCAGCCGTCTGGAAGAAGAGCAGCTACAGCCACGACGACGGCGGCAACTGCATCGAGGCAGCCCCCGGATTCCTTCCCGGCGCCATCCCGGTGCGTGACTCCAAGGACCCGCACGGGCCGGCCCTTGTTTTCCCTGCGGCCGCCTGGGAAGCCTTCGTGTCGGCCGTCCGTGAGGGCGACTTTCCGGCGTAAGTCTCCAAGGAGGCAGCTGTGTTGACCTGGCGCAAGAGCAGCTACAGCGGCACCAATGGTGGCAACTGCATCGAGGTGGCTCCCGGGTTCCTTCCCGACGCCGTCCCGGTGCGCGACTCCAAGGACCCGTACGGCCCGGCTCTTGTTTTCCCTGAGGCCGCCTGGGAAGCCTCGTGCGGGCAGTCCGCGAGGAGGACTTCCCGGCGTAAGACCTCCGAGGAGCTGGCGATGGTGACCTGGCGTAAGAGCAGCTATAGCGGCAGCAATGGAGGCGATTGCGTCGAGGTGGCCCTCGCCTGGCGCAAGAGCAGCTACAGCGGCGACAACGGTGGCAACTGCATCGAGGTGGCCCCCGGGTTCCTTCCCGACGCCGTCCCGGTCCGTGACTCCAAGGACCCCGACGGCCCGGCCCTCGTCTTCCCCGCCGCCTCCTGGGACTCCTTCATCGCCGCTGTCCGGGCCGGCGAGCTCCTGCTCTAACCGGTCATCCCCCGCCACACCCGAACGATTTCGATCAGTTCCGGTGCGTCGGTGGTGCCGCGAGTAACTGAACCCCTACGGTCGATCACTGTGCGCACATGACCTGCTCGCATCGACCGAGGCGGTACTCCCATGGCACAAGAAGCCCGTATCGACGTAGCTCTGACGGCTCTCAAGGAGGGCCAGCCCGAGCCCAGCAAGGCCGAGTTGGCGGAGATCGCCAAGTCGATCTCGCCCGGCGTCTGGTTCACCAACGCGCTGTCGGGTGAGCGGGCCGGCCGCGATGCCGACGTGACGTGGGAGCTGACCGGTTCGCCGTACAAGGGGCAGGTGGCGACGGGGCAGGCGGCGGTCTACTACGCCAACCCGAAGTTCGGCCTGCGGAAGCCCTTCGTCTTCGCGGACGGCTTCAACTACGGCCCGAGCGACCTCCCCGGCCTCTTCGCCTACTTCAGCACCGCCGCCGACGGCGGGCCGGGCCTCTTCGACCAACTGCTCAGCCGGGGTTACGACATCGTGCTGGTCGGCTTCACCGAGCGCCACACCCACATCCAGGCCAACGCCGAGGTCGCGATCGCGGCCATCCTCCGGGCCGTCGCGGAGCGCAAGGGCGACGAGCGGCTGACCGTCGGCGGGGTGAGCATGGGCGGCATCGTCACCCGCTACGCGCTCGCCAAGCTGGAGTCCGCGACCGTGGACCACGAGACGGCGACGTACCTCTCCTTCGACTCCCCGCACAACGGCGCCTGGATCCCGCTGATCCTCCAGCAGATGGCGTACTTCTTCGAGGACTACACCCCGGCCGGGCCGGACGGCGTCAAGCAGGCCGAACTGATCCGCAGTCCCGCTGCTCAGCAGCTGCTCTGGGCGTGGGTCGAGAACGCCAAGTACTCCGGCCCGGTGGCCACCTCCAGCGACCTGCGCAAGGAGTTCCTCGCCGACCTCGACCAGGTCGGCAACTTCCCGCAGATCCCGCGCAAGCTCGGCGTCTCCAACGGCCGCCGCGACGGGGCCGGTCTCCCGTTGCCGGCGGGCGAGGTGGCCTTCGACTGGCAGGCGCTGATCGCCAGCGCCACGGCCCGCTTCCAGCCGAACAAGGGTGACAAGCAGCGGATCGGCGGTATGCACCTCGGCCTGGCCGTGCGCCGCAGCACCACCAGCGACGTCCCGGCGCTGGACGCCGTGCCCGGCGGCACCCTGGACTCCTTCGGCAAGGTCGCGGACGCGCTCAAGGCGAAGATCTCCGAGGACTACCGCAGCGGCACCTTCGTGCCGGCCGTCAGCGCGGTGGCGCTGGACTTCGACCCGGTGAAGTGGGACGTCGACCCGGCCGCCGCGATCACCGACGCCGCCCTGGAGGCCGGCCACCTGGACGCCGTGAAGTTCGACGACGCCAACACCGAGCACAGCCACGTCTCCCGCGTGCTGGTCGACTGGATCATCGAGCAGCTCGCCTCCTGACCCTCCCACCTGGTTCGGAGCACCCCCGCGGATGGGCTAAGCTATTCCACATCACCCAGATGCGCGGGTGGCGGAATAGGCAGACGCGCTGGATTCAGGTTCCAGTGCCCGAAAGGGCGTGGGGGTTCAACTCCCCCCTCGCGCACATGTGAACGGCCGGTCGACTCAACAGTCGACCGGCCGTTCTGTTGTCCGGAGACGCCGTCTCGGCGCTTGTGGGCCCAGTGACCGTCCCCGTGTTTGTTCAGGCCGCTTGTTCGAGACGGCCGGTGGGGGCCGGATGTCGAGAGCTTGGTTTTGCGCCGTCGGGTTGGGCGGCGGCGTGGCGGTTGGTCGCCGACGGCCGCCAGATCGCACCGGTCCACGGCGCCGGCACGCGCCGGAACTGGGTGCGGACGACGTAGGCCGGCGCAGCCACAGAAGCGACGCAAAGGCCTCGTTTTGCCAGAACAGGACCAATCATCTGATTTCGGATGAGTATCTATGCGGATAGAGACCGGCTGATCACCGAAATAGGTTTCTTGCTGACCGAAGGTTGTCGGGAGGGGTGAGCCAGTGGGCGATCTCAAGGTTGACCCGGGCGAGATGTACAAGTCCGCAGGTGTGGCGCGGGCCATCGGCGAGGACTTCGCGAAGCCTTGTCAGGCAGTCGCTACTGCCAGTCACACGGCTGTCAGCCAGCTGACGGGTTGGTCGGTGGCCGCACGCCGTGTCGGAGCCCGACGTCTGGGCGCTGCCGCGCTGGCGCCCTGCCTGTCACTGATCCTCGGAGGATGCGCGTCCACGCCAGGCCCCAACGATCCTCTCCCCGTCAAGGCCCGCCAGGACGCCCAGGACTGGGCCAAGCACATGACCGAGGACACGGCGCAGACCGCCGGAGCAGCCCTCGACCCCGGCAGCGTCGAGCCGCTCTTCAGCGACTGTGTCGGCAGGAACGACGAGGTCCGGGAGGACGGCCGGTACAAGCTGTCGTACGCGGTCTACAGCTCCACCCCGCTCGAACAGCATCCTGAGGCCGTCCGCAAGGTCCGCACGATGCTCGAACAGCAGGGCTTCAAGATCGACGGCTACCGGGAGAGCGCCAACGGCAAGGTGGACACAGTCCTCGACGCATCCCAGGCATCGAGCCGGTACCTGATCACCGTCGAGACCACGAGCGGAGGGCTTCTGGCCTTCAGGGTCAGAACCCCCTGCCTGATGCCTCCCGCAGCAACGGAGACTCCTCGCTGACCCCACCTCGCCCTGGCCGTGCCGACCGGCGGTCGACCGCGGACCCCGGTGACGCCGCGGGGCGGTTCCCTGGCTCCTCCCTTTCAGGCCGTCCCTCGCAGGCCGTTCAGCACCATGTCCGTCAGGCGCTCCGGCAGATCCGGCTCGATCGGGCGGTGGCCGAGCAGGCAGCGGGTCTGGAGCGGGGCGCAGAGCAGTTCCAGGGCCAGGGCCGTGTCGGTGCCCGTCGGAAGTTCCCCGCGTTCGACGGCCCGGCTGACGATGACGCCGGCCTGGTCGAGGCGGGACTGCCAGAAGGTCTGCCAGGCCTCGGCGAGGTCGGGGTCGTCGGAGCTGAGTGCGGCCGCCCGGGCGACGGAACGGCCGGTCGGGGTGGCGAGGTACTCGGCCAGCGCGCGGGCGAAGGCGGCCAGGTCGGTGCGGACGGCTCCGGTGTCGGGGACGGGGATGCCTTCGTTGCTGCCGGTGAGCATGGCGTCCAGTACGAGCTTCTCCCGACTTCCCCAACGCCGGTACACCGTAGTCTCGTTGACCCCTGCGCGGGCCGCGACCCCGGCGATGCTGAGCCGGTCGATGCCCTCCTCGGCCAGCAGCTCCGTGGCGGCCGTCAGGACGGCCTGGCGGACGCGCGCGGCACGGCCGCCCGGGCGGCGGCGGATCGGCTCCGGCGCTGGCTCCTGCGCCGGCTTCTGCGCTGGCTCCGGCTCTTCGTCGGTCATGTGTTGATCACCTCGGCCACCACATTAACGCAAGACCGCTTGCATTAGGTGCTGCTCGGGCGAATAGTCGCTAATGCAAGCGTCCCGGCTTTAAGTGCAGCAGGAGGCACCACTATGTCCTTCACCTGGCCCCTGGACCCGCAGGACCTGTTCGTCGAGCGTTACCCGCAGATGACCCTCGGCCTCCCCGCCGACGAGGTGGACGCCGTCCGCGCCGCCGTCACCGAGATGTGGCCCGACCGGCCCGGCAGCTGGGTGCACGAGTGGTCCGCCCTCGCCGCCCGGCACGCCGAGGCCGGGCGCCACCGTCCGGCCGCGCAGGCGTACGGCTGGGCCAAGTTCCCCTCGCTCGCCGACGAGCCGAAGCGAACCGCACTCGCCCGCCAGGTCGAGCAGTACGTCCTCGCGGCCCCCGGCTTCCCGGTGGAGTTCGAGCGCCGCACGCTCACCGTCCCGTACCGCGGCGGCGACGCCACCCTGCCGATCCACCTGATGGCCGCCCCGGGCCTGCCCGCCGACGCGCCGGTCGTGCTGGCCAGCGGCGGCGTGGACTCCTGGAAGACCGACCTGCACGGCATGTGGGAGCAGCTCGCGTTCACCCTGCCGGCGCGGCTGCTGCTGTTCGACCTCCCCGGCACCGGCGAGACCGCCCACCTGCCGATGACCCCGGACGGCGGGGCCGAGGTGATCGCCGGACTGGTCTCCTTCGCCCGCGCGGCCGGCAACGGAAAGGTCGGGCACTTCGGCATCTCGATGGGCGGCTACTACTCCGCCCGGACCGGACTGACGGGGTCGGTGGACGCCTCCGTGGTGCTCGGCGGCCCGGTGGAGCGCTCCTTCGCTCCCGGTCGCGGCTTCGCCTTCGGCATGGACGGCATCGTCGGCAACGCCCTGGGCTTCGACGCCGCGCCGAGTGGGGCCGAGCTGGAGAACGCCTTCGCGGCGTTCGACCTGCGCCCGCTGCTGGACCAGGACGCCAACGGGCCGATGCTGGTGGTCAATGGCACCGAGGACGTCCACGTCCCACTGGACGACACCCTGGTGTTCAAGGGTCGCCGGGACACCCGGGTCGAACTGATCCCGGACACCGGCCACTGCGCCATCTCGCGCTTCGGCGAGGCGATGGCCGTGATCGCCCCCTGGCTGAAGGACACCCTGGCCGGCTGATCCGGCGCTCCTGTCGCAGGGAGCTCACCGTGGCAGTCGGTTCAGGTGGGCGACGGTTTCCTTCGTCTGGGATTGTGCCGGTTCGCCGCGCACGGACGGCCGGTCGACTCGACAGTCGACCGGCCGTTCCGGTTCTTCAGTGGGCGGTGGGGTGCCGCCCACGCGGGGGCCCGGAGCCGACCGCCGATCAGGCGGGGATGGGACGACAGCCCTGCCCGTTCACCCACAGCGAGCCCTCGGCCCAGCCGCTCTGACACTCGTACCCGGCGCGTGACGTCCGGTCCATGACGACGAAGTCGCTCAGCGGCCCCCAGGTGGTGCTGTCGCAGGAGCGGCCCATCACGCTCGGCCCGTCGGCGTCTACCTCATCGCACCGGATCACTTCACCGACCCGCTTGCTGGGGACGCCGTGCGCGCTCCCGTCGGCCGCACCGGCGGCGCCGACACCGGTCAGGCTCAGGACGGCGGTGGCCATGCCGGCGACGAAGAGCAGTCGTTTCACGAGGAAACCTCCTTGGTGGGGATGGGGCTCCGCAGACAGTTCCCTTGCAGTCCACCTGCGTATCGACCCATTCGCATGAACACGTCACCCCGTTGCGCGCCCTGGCGACGGCAGCGAACCGAAGAGGCCGGCCGCCCCGACATCACGTCGGATCGACCGGCCTCTTCGCCGTCCGGAGGGTCAGGCGATTCTCACGCTCGCGCCGAACTCGAACGTCTTGGTCTCGCCCGGGTTCACCACACCGATGACGGGCCCCTCGCAGCCCGGCCGATCGTGGACGTCGGCGGGCTTGTCGGTGAGGTTCTCGACGATGAGGGGCCAGATGTCGCTCTGGTAGCAGCCCGAGGGGTTGTTGTAGGTCTTGAACCCGACCCGCAGCTGACCGGTGGCCGCCTGGGCCGAACCGGGCACCGCCACTGCCACCGCCGCGGCCATGGCCACCGCGCCGAGCGCCTTGCTGATCCGTCGCATGTCGTCACTCCAGAGTGCCCGGGGAGCCGCCGCGGATGGCGGCTGCGCCGGAGGACTGCCCCGATCCGCCGCAGGTCACAGCCCTGCGGCGGCCGAATCACCTGATCGGGCGCCCCGGGCCGCCGCCGTCCGGTCGGCGGCCCACTCGCCACTCCTTACCTGCCGCTCTCTGCTCGCCGATCGCCACCTGCTACTTGGCGAAGCGGACCTCCGGGAAGGCCGCCGAGGGGCCGTCCAGCAGTCGGCTCGGGCGGTTGAGCAGGTGCCGGTCGAAGAACGCGCCGAGGTACGCCCGGGTGGCGGCGAGGGCGCGGTCGCCCTTGATGGTGCCGTACTGCTCCGGGGTGGTGTCGGGCGGCAACTGGTCGCGGACGCCGAGGGAGTCCACCAGCCAGTGCATGTCGCAGAACGACAGGTGGCCGGCCTCCGGCAGGTCCAGCCAGCGCTTCCAGCCGGTCAGGTGCTGCCAGGTCTCGTCCCAGTTGGCCGTCGCGGGCCTGCCGGCGTGCCGTTGGGCGCCGAGCAGCAGCACCGGGCGGGCGAGGCCGTCGGCGGGCAGCGGGGCGAAGAAGTCGCCGTCCAGGTTGGCGGCGGCGCGGATCCGCCGGTCCTCGCTCATCGCCTCGACGGCGCTCGCGCCGCCGATCGAGTGGCCGGCCGCGCCGATCCGGGAGCGGTCGACCTGCAACCCGCGGACGAGCCCGGGGCCGGGCGCGGTCAGGCGGTCGATCAGGAAGCTGATGTCCTTCGCCCGACTGCGGGTGACCTCGGCCGCCCGCTGGTCGTCCACGTGATCGCAGATCAGGCAGGTCTCCACCCGCCCGTCGGGGAACTGCACGACCGTCTCGTAGGTGTGGTCCAGCGCGGCCACCACGTAGCCCCGGGCCGCGAGGTCCTCGGCGAGGGCGGTGAGCGAGGTGCGGCTGAAGCCGTAACCGGGGGAGAGCACCACCACGGGGTGCCGCCCGGGCGCGGGCACCGTACGGGCCTTCACACCCGTCCGCACCTCGCTGACAGCCGGGGTGCCGAACAGCGCGGACGACACCTCGGGGGAGACGTACGGCAGTTGCTCCCCGTGCTCCCCGCGCGCGGGCTGCGCCGGGTACCAGAGGGTGGCCATCAGCTCGCGACTGGCGGCGTCCGCCCGCCAGGGGTCGTGCCGCGTCTTGTCCACCAGGTGCACCGACGCGGCACCGATCGTCCGTCGCGTCGTCGGCGCGGGCACCTGCGGTACCTGCGGTACCTGCGGCACCTCCGTCGCCGCACTCAACGAGAGCGTTCCGACCGTCGGGGAAGCCGCCAGCGCGGCCTGCGGACCGGCCAACGAAAGCAGGACGGCAATGGGCACGGCGAGCAGAACAGCACTCCGCCACCGAGAAGTTGTCGACATACCGCCACGCTAGGCCCGCCCCCACCCCCACCGCGTCCTGCCCACGACCTAACCCCCTCCACCCCAGGTCGCACCCGCCACGCCGCCCACGCCCCCCGCCCGGACACCCCCACCTCCACCCGCCCGCCCTTGCGCAAATCGCCCACCTTTGCGCAGAGTTGACCGCCCCGGTGGGCCCACCGGCCCTGCCCGCCCTGCGGCGCATCGGAGCCCACACCGGCCACGCCGTCGACTCCATGCACCGGCTTACGGTTCTTCCCAGGCACCACAGACACGCGAACCCTGAACTCCGCCCGGGATCACCGATCTACGGTTCGAGGACAACCCATACGGCAGTGTGATGTCCCCCCGCCGTCCGACGACACCCCGCCCGAGCCGACTGCTGGACCGTGGCCCTGGATTGCACCCATCTCGCGGGGCCAGCTCGGCATTACTTGGCAGTGCTGCACCTGCGGCCGCGATTCCGCCCGCGACCAGCCCCGCTGCTGCACCACCGGCACGTGCTGCGGCAAGCGCCTCTCCCCGCTGACCCTCGCCTACATCCATTCCGTGCTCAAGTCTGTCCTGGAGCACGCCGTCAGGGAAGAAGATCCCGCGCAACGTCGCCCGCAACGTACGCACTGGGACGCCCCGGCCGTGCCGCTTCAACCCGCTCACCGCCGACGAGGCTCGTACGTTCCTCACCGCCGCGCAGGGCCACCGCTTCCGGGTCCTGTTTGAGTTCGTTCTTCGCACCGGGCTCCGCAAGGGCGAACTTCTCGGTCTGCGCTGGGAAGACCTCGACCTCAACGCCGGCACCGCCAGCATCTGGCGAACCCTCCAGCGCATCCGCACCGGCTGCCGACCAAGACGGTCAGCTCGGAGCGCCACATCGCCCTCCTTGCCGCCTGCGTCACCTCGCTCCGCGCGCACCGTGACCGGCAGCTCCGCGAGAAGTAGCAGGTTGGTCCAGGGCGGGCGGATAACGGCTACGTCTTCACCCGCCTGGACGGGCACCCCATCGAACCCGCCATCCTGAGCTGCCACTTCAACGCCCTGTTCCGCTGCCCATGCCTGTGGTCGATCCGGTTTCACGACTTGCGGCACTCGACCGTGACCCTCCTCCTGGACCAGGGCGTCGAACTCGTCGTCATCAAGGACCTCCTCGGCCACGCCCACATCGGCGTCACCGCCACCGTCCACGCCCACGTTCGATGCCGCTTCCAGCGCGACGCCATAGACCTCTCGACCACGCGCTCCGCACGCCGCACACCAACTCCGCCAAGGGCGGCGAGGACGAGGATCCACCCGCAGATGGGATCTTGATCCCCACCAGCTGACGTCAACTGGTGACGTCAAACGATCAAGGGCCCCACCGGAAGTAATCCAGGGGGCCCTTGATATGCCGCTCAAGCCCGTCGGAAATCTACTCCGACGCATTGCGCTTCTCCTCAGAGGAGCTTCTTTACCGCTTCGATCGCCCAAACCACGAGGTCAAGAGAAGCATTTTCAAACCTGGGGCTGACGCTGATTGACGCTTCATCCCAGCCGCCGTCATCGGGGACAGAAATAGCGAAAACAGGACCCCTGTCCGGGGAGTCTGAATCTATGAACTCAAATACCTGCTCGTCGGAAGTGTTGTCGTCAAACCTAACTATTTTGATACTGCGCCTGCTGTACGGTTGAATCGTCATTCAAGGCACCTAAAATGAGGGGTCGAGAAATCCGGAGAACTCTCCCGAAAGTGAGAACCTGGCGCCAAGTCCGCCCGGGAGGCGCACGTCAAAGGTGGGTTGGTACTGGCCGCCTATTCGTCCGTAGCCATTCTCGAAGGTTGACTCAGGGTTATTCAGTATATCACTGAGGAAGGTTTGTCCCGCGGTGTTCCAGCCATCAGGATTTTGCTTTCCCTCGGGCATCGGGAATCCGTGAGGGTTCCCACCGCGGCCGGCGTGCTTCGCTAGGGCGCGTCCAGCATTTGTATACTCGCCACGACTGTCAGAGGGTGAGATGTCGGCACCCGATTTAGCAGCTGCATCTCGATCCATGTAGTGACTTGCGTTCGCACCACTGCGAGCAGCGACAGCATTCGGACTATAGGGGTCGCCGTCAAGAGCAGGTCCACCAGGGCCAGTGCCATTGCAGTTATGGACCAGTACGGGCGTCAGGCCTGCCAGCACATAGTACGTGTGGAGGTTGCTGACTGTCAGGTCGTATGCCAGGAGAGGGGCAGTCCTGTAGCTGCGGACGTAGCTGACCGCTCCTATATTGCCGTCGGGAGTGCGCAGGGTGTCGCCGGCATGGAGGTCGGCCGCATTGGTCCAGCGGTGTGTGCTCTCGTTCCAGTACGGGTGGTGCCGGGTGGAGGTTATCGTGGTCGGCTCAGCGGTGCCGTTGCTGTTTTGAGGGTCAGCTTGCTTGTTGGCGATGGAGATTGTCAGGTCGGTGAATTCTGAGTCATCGGGAGTTTTGATCACCCGGATGACTCGTTCCGAGTTTGTGGTGCTCGCCTGAGGGTCACTGGATTCGACTTGGTCGCCGGTAGTGATCTCCTCAATTTTTTTGGTGCTGCCATCTGCCATGGCCACGAGAGTTCCGGGAAGGAAACTGTGGCAAGGGTTGGCAGGATTACGGCCCAGTCCGCCCAGCACGCCATAGCTTCCTCCGAGGAATCCGCCAGCTATCGCGGTCTTGAACAGACTGTTCCGGGCGTTGCAACCCCAGTCCGCCCCGGGGGCCTTGCAGTTCTCGAGGTCGGGGATGTTTGCTGCGCTGGGCTTGTCCTCGTACCCGGGGGTCTTGCAGTTGGTCTGCTGTGCTATGTAGCCCTTGCAATAGCCGGAGGTTTGTGGGCTGGGCTTGGGCTTGGGCTTGACGGTGTAGGTGGCAGTGAGTTTGAAGGAGGCGGAGTTGTCAGAGAAGTCGATGTGCTGGACGGTGACGGTGCCTGTGGCGTCAACTTCTTTGACACCGATGTTGTTGTACACCCAGTGACCGGGGCCGCCGCCCCATTGGTCGGTGCTGCCGTCCGTGCAGGTGTTGGAACATTTGCCTTCGGGGCGCAGACCGGACGGGTCGCTCAGGTTGACGGGGTTGTTGTTGCTATAGGTGTAGCCGTTCCACTGCTGGGGGTCGGCTGCGTCGAGGATGGGGTCGGGGCTGATGAAGCGTCCGCGGATGGGGTCGTACTGGCGGGCGCCGAGGTTGGTGAGTCCGGTGGTGTCATCCTTGCTGCCGCCGACGAAGCCCTTGGTGCCGGCCCACTGATTAGCGGTGGGTTGGGCGCCGCGGGGGTTGCCGAATGGGTCGGTGGGGCGGCGGGTGACGGTCTGGGTTGCGTTGGTGTTGACCTGGAGGCCGCTGGTGCCGTGCGGGTCGGCTGCCTGGATCAGGACGGTGCCTCCGCCGATGGCGGCGGTGACGCGGGTGTAGGTCAGTCCGCCCGGGGCGGGGATGGAGCGAATGTTGCTCAGGGACCCGCTGGGGCTGGTGGTGTCGAGGGTGAGCTCGTCGGTGGGCAGGTTGAGCGTGGTCTTGCCGGGGTTGCGGCGGATGAGCTGGTTGCCGTCGGCGTCGTACAGGTAGGTGGTGGCGGCGGCTTGGCCGGTCTTGGTGAGGGAGTCGAGCTTGTCCTCGCCGTTCCAGGTCAGGGTGGTGGTGCCGCTGGTGTCCGTGATGGCGGTGGTGTTGCCGTTGGCGTCGTACTGGTAGCTGACGGCCTTGGTACCTGCCGGCCCGCTGGTGGTGGAGGTGAGCAGGGCGTGGGGCCCGCCGGTTCCGCCGCCGGTGTTGGGGGCGTTGGTGGGGGAGTTGGTGCTCTTGGCGGCTCCGAAGGTCTGGGTCGTGGTGATGTCGTTGAGGCTGTTGCCGGTGATGTCGTGCTGGACGAGGCCGGTGCGGTTGCCGGTCGCGTCGTAGGTGTAGGTGTTCCAGTAGGGTGCCGGTCCGCCGATGGTCCGTCCGCCGGGGTTGACGGTGGCCGGGCCGTTCGCGTTGTTGCAGCCGCCGACGCCGGGCACGGTGGTGGAGCTGCCGGTGCCGTGGACCTCGCCTGAGGAGTCGGTCCAGTCGGCAGTGGTGGAGGTGCCCGCGGTGTCGGTCCAGGCGCCGGTCAGCCGGCGGAGGTGGTCATAGGTGAAGCACTGGGTGTCGGTCGCCGAGGCGTCCTGGATGGTGGTGGCCGAGGTGATCTGGCCGGACTGGGTGTAGGTGTAGCTGGTCTGGTCGACCGAGACGGTTCCGACCTGGCGGTCGGTGAAGTTGTTGATGACCCGTCCGGTGGCCCAGTCGTACTGCTGGGTGGAGACGACCTGCTTGCCGTACTGACCGACCGTCGTGCGCACGGGGCGTGCAAGGGCGTCGTACTCGACCTTGGCGATGACGGCCTTGCTGAGGCTGGCGGCCGCGGTGAGCAGGCCGGTGATGGTCCGGCCGTAGCTGACGGTTTCGGCCGGCAGGCCGCCGGCGGCGGGAATGCCGACCTTCGTCAGGGAGCCGATGACCGGGCTGTAGGTGTTGGTCGTCGTGTAGGTACCGGCGAGTGCGCCCTCGGCGGACGGGATGGTGATCGATGAGCCGAGAGGGCGGTAGGCGGTGTCGTAGTCGGTGACGGCCTTGGTGTAGGCCGTGCCGCCTGCTCCGCCGACGTAGCGGGTCGAGGAGGTGGGCTGGCCCTTGACGAGGGTGTCGTAGCTCCAGGAGGCCAGCTGGTTCGCGGGTGCCACGGCGCCGTTGAACGTGCCGGTCTTACGGTTGAGCAGGTCGTAGGTGTAGGAGAGGGTGTTGTTCTTGGCGTCGACGGTGTGGTCGATGCGCGAGTTGACGTCGTAGAACGTCCGGGTCGTGCCGGTGTCCGGATCGGAGGCCGAGGTCTGGCGTCCGCGCAGGTCGTAGACGTAGTTCCAGGTGTTGCCGCTGCTGTCGGTCCGGGATGCGGTGAGACCGGCTGGCGTGTATCCGTAGCTGGTGACGTCCGCGTCGGCCAGGTTGCCGGTCGCGGTCGGTGTCCGGTACTGCCCCAGGGCGGTGGTGCGGCCTCGGGCGTCAACCACGGTCGACGTCGGAGTGGCACCTGAGGGAGGCGTGACGTCGGTACGGTCAGCGCCGGGGTAGGCGGTGTTGGTGGCCCACTGGAGGTTTCCGTAGGAGCGGAACTCCGAGCGCACGACGCGCCCGTTGCCGTCGTAGGTGTTCCACGTCTGGCCCGGGACCTGGCCGTCTGCTGCCGGGATGAAGACGGAGTTGGTGGGGAATGACCCCTGCTCGTAGTACGGGTCCGAGGTCTTGATCACCCAGCCATGGGTGTCGTAGACGGTGTCCGTGATCAGGCGCCCGGTCGGCTTGGCGGCGCTGGTGCTCTGGGTCTGCCGCGGCCGTCCCAGGCCGTCGAAGATCTGGACACTCGCGGAGTAGGTGACCGCGTCGTCGTTGATCGACTCGGTCGTGATGGTGGGCGGTGCCTTGGAGCCGTTCAGGAGGTAGGTGAACTTCCGGCTGGGCAGTTCCTCGGTCGGCCGGTCGGGCGCCCAGACCGCGGTGATGCGGCCGAGGGCGTCGTACCGGGCGGTGGTGACCCGGCCGTTGATGTCCTTACTGACCAGAGGTGAGCCGCGGGCCGGATCCTGGGTGACGGTGGTGGTCCAAGCTGCTCCCATCGGTCCGGTGGTGCGGATCTCCGTCGGCAGCTGTCCGGCTGCCGGGTTGAGGGTGACTGATGTGACGACCGGAGTGACGGACGGACCGCTGGTCTGTGCGCCGTTGCGGTCGTAGGTCGACCCGTCGGCCATACCGGTCGTCAGGCTCCGCCCGTAGGTGTCGAAGGAGGCGCTGCCGTTGTGGAGGTAGACGGGGTTGCCGGACTGGTCGAAATGGTCGAGGACCTGGCTGCCGGTCGGGTCTCCGGCCGCGCCGGCCTGCTTGAAGGACTTGCCGTCGTAGACGCTGCGGTTGCTGGACAGGGTGTTCGCGGCTGTAGCCGTCGTCGAGCAGGACCCCTGGAAAGTGGTCGTCTCCGATGCCAGGGTCAGAAGTTGGGGGTTGTCACTGACCGCATAGCCGGTGGTCGTGCAGGTCTCGGGGGTGGCGGCGGTGCCGTCGCCCTTGTTGTCGACCTTGACGACGCGGTTGCCGTTGGCCGGCTCGGTGGTCGTGACCGTCGTGGTCGTGCGCCAGCTGCCGTCGGAGAGCTTGGCCTTGGTGATCGCGGTGGTTTCGGAGTCCGAAAGCCACGCCTGGATCTTCGGCGCGCCCGCGGTTTGGGCATGCGTCGCGGAGCTCATCTGCCCGTTGTAGGTGTTCCCGGAGACGGCCGTGACTGTTCCACCGGCCTGGTCGTAGACCTCGGTGGCGACGACGCGGCCGGACAACTGTGCGCTGTCGGTGACGGTGCCGCCGAGCGGGCTGGGGACCTGGACGCTGCGTTGGGTCTTGCCGTTGGCGAGGTAGTCGTCGTTCATGCCCCGCAGGTAGGTGACCTTCTGCTGGGTCTTGGGGGCCTCGCTGGAGCCACCGCTGCCGGTGGTGGTGGTGACGGACTGGTAGCCGCGGAACTGGTCCCAGGTCCGGGTCTTGGAGTCGGTGAACTCCGCGTCGTTGCGGTGCCAGGCGGCCTCACCGTTGTAGGTGTACTCGGTGGTCTTGCCGACATTGGGTGTGCTGACGAGGTCCAGCTCGACGACGGTCTTGACGAGGGGCTTGTCGAACCAGTCGTTGATCGGGTCCTTCGAGGACAGGAACGTCGGGTACCACTTGACGGGCATGCAGGCCATCGTGTTGCTGTCCTCGGAGGACGGCATGTGGTTGTTCACCCGGGAGCATTCGGGGTCGGCGTAGACGACGCCGATCCGCCCGCCGGTCTCGGTGGTGATCTCCTGGATGCGCGGGCGCATGTACATCTTCTCGCCCAAGTCCAGGCCGTCGACGCGGTTGGCGCGCATCGTGTACTTGAACTGGACGGCGGGCAGGTCCTCGATCGCGGCCTGTCCGTTGCTCGGCACCCGCTGGACGGAGTCCAGCTGCAGGATTCGCTTGGTGGCGTCCCCGGGGTCGGCGAGTTCCTGGTTGAGCTTCCAGGTGTCGACGGCGCGGTAGGCGGAGCCGACCATGACCTGTGTCGAGATCCCGGTCAGGCGCTTGGTCGTGAAGAATGTGGGCGCCGAGTTCACGCACGAGCCGTCGGTGCAGATCTGGTCGATCGGCGTATCGGGCCAGGCGTCCGCGTTGGCCGCGGTGCGCTGGTCCTCGGAGCAGGTGATCGTGCCGCCGGGAATGCAGCGCTCCGCGACGGTGAACAGGACCTTCGCCGCCGGGTTCGCGCCGCCCTTGGCCGCCTTCTGCTCGTCCAGGCGCTGGCCGTAGGCGATCTCCTTGAGGTAGCCGGCCCGCTGGTAGTCGGCGAGGGTGCCGGTGCCGCCGCTCTGGACGCGACCACGGTTGTACTTGTTGCCCTCGGTGGCGTACTTGTACGTGGTCAGGTTGCCGTGCGGGTCGACCACGTAGTCGAGCTGCCAGCGCCAGGCCATCTGGCACCAGGAGTTGTTACCGCTGGCGGAGTTGTAGCAGGGGTCGCCGCTGTTGGGCGAGTACACCGGCAGGGTCAGGACGGAGTTCGCCGCAGGGTCGCTGCCGTCACCGCCCGGCAGGTGGTTGAGGCCGAAGTAGTACTGCACTCCGTCCGGGGTGGTGATCCGCCAGTACTCCATGCCCTGGTAGTCGACGTCGCCCGCGGCCTTCGGCGCGCCGGTGAGCTGCTCGACCTTGGAGCCGTCGTCGCTCTCCAGGTGCCAGGCTCCGGTCGCGTCGTCGCGCACGATGGTGCCGGAGCGCCCGCCCAGCGAGAGGGAGGCGCTCTGCCCGCCCCAGCACTGGTCGCCCGAACCGGTGATGCCAGCCTTGTCGCAGCTGCGGTAGGACCGCTCGATGTAGCCGGGCTCGTAGCCCCAGCCGTCGCCGATCCACGAGGGCTGCGCGTTCGTGGACGACGTCTTGCCGTCCACGTTCGCCGAGTTGTAGCTCAGCGCCACGGTGGGTGCGGCGCCGCCGAGGGCCGGCGGTGTCTGGATCGGGTAGCTGTAGGTGAAGCTGCCCGTGTTGGAGCCCGCGGACCAGGACACCGACGACGACAGCGGCGTCGCGGTGAAGTTGCCCAGGGGGCCCGACGGGGAGGCCGCGGGGGCCAGGACCACGGAGCCGCCGGTTCCCCCGGTGCTGCCGACGTTCAGGGCCTGCGCAGGTGCCTGGGCGGTCGACTTCGCTGTGGTGAACGACGCCTTCACCGCACCGCCCTGGGCGTTGCCAGGTGCCGCAGGGGGAAGGGTGACATCCGCAGTGATCGTGCCGGAGCCGTCGTTCTTCACCGGAACCGGGGTCTGCGTACGGCACTCGGGGCGTTCCGGCGTGGTCAGTGAACAGGCCGGGAGCGAGACGAGGCCGGCACGGTCCGACCACCCGCCCGCCTGGAGGGCCTTCAGGTCCAGGGTGACGCTCGCCTGCCGTCCGTCGCCACCGACCGACGCCTTGGCGTCGGTCAGCGCCACCAGCGGCCCGTTGACGCCTGCGGCCTTGCCCTTGTCCTGTCCGGCCACCTCGACGGTGACGGCGTGCGCGCTCTCACCCTGGCCGGTTCCCGGTGCGACCCGGACGGCCAGATCTCCGGCCTTGGTTCCGGTCATGCCACCGGAGGCGGGTGAAGCCCCGCCGGTGGCCCTGCGGGCCGCCTCGGCCTCGGCGCTGTCGGAGCCGAGCACGACCGTCGCGGTGCCGGTGACGACCGGCGGAGCGGTCTCCGGCTTCCAGCCCGCTGCCTTGACCGCCGTCTTGGCGCCCGGCGGCTGGGCATCGTGTCCCTTGACGGAGGGGGCCGCGCTTCCCAGGGGCGTGTTCGGAGGAGCCCAGACCTCCCCCTCGGGCTCGGGGTAGGTCCATGCCACCGCCGGCGGCACGCTCACCCCGGTCAGTGTGAGAGCGACCAGGGCCGCCACAGCCGGCGACCGCCATCGGCCGCCTATTCGTTTTCCGGCCCGTTTCCGGGCAGGCCAAACCACCACAGTGGTGTCTCCTCACTCATTGTCGACACAACGTCATATGGACATGGATGTGCCAGGATCGAGGTGACGATATGTGCACCCACTGACACGCCACCAGGTCGCATGAGTGCCGTACATGAGATGTTTATGAAGTCTTGATCTCCTGATCTGCGGCTTATCCGGACACATCGGCACGAACCGACAAAGGGTTTGACCGATCCGCCGACCAGCACGCATCGTTCCCACCCGAACGCACCCTGTCGAGGGTGTTGGCCGACCGGGAGGGACCTTCAATCCGCATGCCCAGCACTCCGCGCACAATCGCGCACACACCACCAACACCGTCCATACGCAGGCGCATACTCGCGCTGACCGCCCTCGGCACCGGCTGCGCCCTGAGTCTGGCCCTGCTCAGCGCGCCGGCAGCGCTCGCGGCCGACACCGCCCCCGCCCCGCCGACCCACGGCCCTGTGGGTGGACTGGCACCGATCGTCCCCTCGTCACCGGCACCCGCCCGCACCCCCGCGCAGCAGGCCATGCTGGACGCGCTCGCGAAGGCCAAGACGACCGGCAAGCCGGTCACCGTCGAGACCTTGACCAATGAGGCCTCCAGAACCATCGCCAACCCCGACGGCACGCTGACCAGCACCGACAACGCCCAGGCCGTACGGACCAAGCGCGGAGGTGCCTGGGCGGACATCGACTCGACACTGCGGGCCAACACCGACGGCACGTTCAGCCCGGCCGTCGCCACGACCGGGCTGAAGTTCTCCGGCGGCGGGGCGGGCCCGATGGCCACCGTGACGACCGACGACGGCAAGAGCCTGGCGGTGAACGCACCGTTCGCCCTGCCCAAGCCGTCCGTGACCGGCGCCAACGCCACCTACACCGATGTCCTCCCCGGTGTGGACCTGCAGCTGACCGCGCTGTCCCAGGGCGGCTGGCGGGACGCCATCATCGTGCGAACCAAGGAGGCCGCCGAGAGCGCGGCGCTCAAGTCGCTGACCTTCCCCGTCTCCGCGCAGGGCCTGTCCATGACCAAGGACCAGTCCGGCGGCATCACCGTCGTCGACGACAGCGGTGTCACGCGCTTCCGAGCCCCCGTGCCGCTGCAGTGGGACTCCAGCAAGCCCGCGCCGTCGACCGCCACCGCCGACCGGGCTTCCAGGGACTCGGTGCGTGCGGCGTTGGCGGCCGCCCCGACGCCCGCGCCCACGGGGAGTGCGAGCGGGATTCCGTCGACCGCCGAGGAGCCGGGTGACGGCGCGAACGTGGCCGCCATCACCACCAAGATCACGCCCGCGGCGATCGAACTGACGCCGGACCACGACGCCCTCGGATCCGGTGACGGCCCCTGGTACCTCGACCCGTCCCTGGTGGCGGCGACGAGCTCGGTCCAGGGCTCGGTGGAGGTCCAGGAGAACCACAAGAAGGCGGAGAACTTCAACAAGAAGAGCAACCTGGCCACCGGCTACTGCGGCTACCACAGCAGCGACCCGAGCCTGGACTGCGGTGACCTGGGCCGCCAGCGCGCCTACTTCCAGTTCGGGATCAACCCGGTGCTCTACACCAAGCCCGGCGGCGCCGAGAGCCCGCCGAGCATCCGGACTTCCACCCTCAACTTCCAGGTCACCGGAGCCTCCAGCCCGGGCACGAACACGCCGCTCGTGGTGTACTCGGCTCCCAAGCCCATCCACGAGCACACCAACTGGACCGACCAGCCCTGCGGGGACAACAAGGCCGTCGTCATGGAGAACTGCCCGACGGTCAACGGGCAGTGGATCACCGGCACCGGCCCGCTGGCCGTCGACGTGACCGACATGATGAAGCAGGCGATCGCCGGCCAGTGGCCGTGGTGGACCGTCGGCATCGCCCCGATGGGCAACGAGTGGGACATGACGTTCCGGCACTACATCGCCAACAATCCGTCCATCACCACCACTTACGACATCACTCCGACCGTCTGGTACCCGCGCACCAGCCCCGCCCCCGGCTTCGCCTGGAACAACAGCGCCGCCGAGTGCACCACCGGCGGCGCGCACCCCTGGGACAACCCCGGCTGGATCGGCGCCAACCAGAACATCAACCTCACGGCCAACAGCTACTCGCCCGCCGGGCAGACCCTCCACACCGACTACCAGATGTGGGACGACAACGACGCCAACTTCAGCTGGACTCAGGGACGCTGGGGGACCAGCTACAACGACCCAGGCCCCTCCGTGGGCGTGGGATCGCTGTCGGACGGCCACCAGTACGGCTGGACGGCTCGCGCCACCGACGAGATCCTCACCTCGCCCATGACCCCGTGGTGCTACTTCCGCGTCGACAGGACCAACCCCCGCGTCAGCATCAGCTCTACCGACTTCCCGCCGTCGGGCACCCCCAACCCCACCCCGGCCAAGTACATGAACGACCCGGGCGCCTTCACCATCAACGCCGAGGACCCCGCCCCCGGCGCCGGGCTCCAGGCCTCCGGCGTGGCCTGCGTGCGCGTGAGCACGGACCCGACACCGGTGGTCGGCTGGCGCTGCGGCCAGAACGGCACCCTGCCCCCCGGCCAGCCGTACACCTACAAGCCCAGGGACTGGGGCACCAACACCCTGTACGCCTGGGCCATGGACAACGCCGGCAACTACAGCCAGCCGGCCGTCTACAACTTCTACGTCCCCTGGAAGCCCGACACCCAGCCCCTGTTCGGCGACGTCGACAACGACCAGAAGCCCGACGTCATCACCGTCGACAGGAACGGTGACCTGCGCGTCATCGGCGGCACCATCGACCCCACCACGTCCCTGGCCGCCCCCGCCGCCGCCGCCCCGGGAAACCGCGACTTCGGCGCCACCTGGTCCGACTACCAGGTCAGCCACCACGGCACCTTCGCCGTCGGACAGGCCGTCGACGAGATCCTCGCCCACTACACCAAGGACACGACCTCCAAGCTGCGCGAGGCCCTCTACCTGATCCCCAACAACGGCACCGGGCGCTTCGACACCCTGACTCCGATCGCCCTCAACCGGCCCGCCTGCACGACCTACGAGACCGGCAAGCCCTGCTCCGGCTACAGCCAGAAGAACTGGAGCGGCGCCTCGCAGGTCATCGCGATCGGCACGACCGACGGCGAGGCCGTGGGCGGTGAGCCGGGTAACGAGGCCCGCAAGGTCATCATGACCCAGACCTCTGTTCTCTCCCTGGAGAACAACAACCTCTACCTGTTCCAGCCCAACGGCCTCGTCGACTCCCTCGACGCCGCGACCTACCTCCCGGCCGTCTCCGGCAGCTGGGCCGACCTGGAACTGCTCAACCCGGGTGCGGCCAACGGGGCGACCGCCGTCCCCGGCACCACTGACCCCACCTACCAGACCACCATCTGGGCGCGGAACCGCACGACGGGTGACCTCTTCGCCTACCCGCTCGGCTACAAGGCCGACGGAACGGTCGACTACTCCGCCCTCACCAAGCCCGACCAGGGGATCAAGCTGGACGTCGGCCAGCCGGTCAAGGCGGGCGACTACCCCCGGATCGGCGCCGGAGACCTCAACAACGACGGCACCCCCGACCTCTGGGTCATGGACAACAGCAACGCGCTCTCCATCTTCGCGGGCAAGAGCAGCACCGGCACCAAGGGCAAGGTCGACGGCTTCGTCCCGCCGGCCTTCGCCGGCTTCTCCGACTCCAGCGTCACCATCCACTCCCAGCTGGTGAACTGGCTGTGCGCCGACTCCATCGGCGGACCCAACGAAGGCACCGAGGTCGCCGCCTACGCCTGCTGGCAGACCATCAACCAGCGGTTCAACTTCGCCACCGACGGCACCATCCGTTCCGGCAGCTGGTGCGTCTCCACCAAGGGCAACGCCCTCGGTAACGGAACCGGCCTGATCCTGTCCCGCTGCGTGGGCAACACCGGCCAGAAGTGGGCCGTACGCCCGGACGGCCGGATCTACCTCCCCGCCACCGTCACTGCGGACAACCCCGGCGGCCGCTGCCTCGAACTGCCCGGATGGGCCACCGAGCAGGGCACCCGGCTCGGGATCTGGAACTGCCCCGGTCTGCAGGCCAACCAGCAGTGGAGCCTCAACTACGAGCAGCACGCGCCCTGATGGCACTCGCCGGGGGGCGATCTGAACCGATCTGAAGAACGTGAACAGCCTGTAGACAGGCCGGTGGGCCTCGACGCTGCGTCGAGGCCCACCGGCCTGTGGTGGCCCGTCTGGTGCGGACGCTCTGTGGCGGCGGGGGCTACGCGTAGCCGGGGGCTGGGGTGGGCGGTGAAACTCCGTTGTCCGGGGGTGGGCTCGCGGCGATGATCTCGGGTGTGGCTGACACCAGGTTCGAAGGCTCCGTGTTGCGGCCGTACCCCAAGATCTCGGGGAGGGGGCGGCTCTCCGCGTCCGGGAATCGGGAGTGGGTCGCGGTGGAGAAGGTGCACGGGGCGCACTTCGCCGTGGTCTGCGAGGGGGGTGCGGTCCGTCCGGCCAAGCGGCGGGAGCTCCTGGGCGAGGACGCGCTGGACGGCTTCTTCGGCGTCAGCCGGGTCTGGCCGGCGCTGGCGGTGGCGGCGGCCCGGTTCGCCTCGGCGATGCGCGAGGCGGCGGGCGGGGGTGCAGGTGGGGGCGCGGGCGCTGTGGTGACTGTTTACGGTGAACTGGCCGGCGGGTGCTACCCGCACCCCGATGTGTCCGCCGTCGCCGCAGTCGAGCCCGTGCAGACCGGCGTCTGGTACGCGCCGGGGCTGGGGTGGCTGCTCTTCGACGCCACCGTCGACACCACCAAGGGCCGGTCCTGGATCTCCGACCGCGACCTGCGTGGCGGTGCGGCCACCGCCGGCCTCGGCTGCGCCCCCTCGATCGGGCGCGGCGCGCCCACCGTGCTCCAGGAACTGCCGGCCGCCTTCCCCACCCTGGTCCCCGCGCTCCTCGGGCTCCCCGAACTCGCCGACAACCTCGCCGAGGGCTACGTCCTCAAACCCGCCGGCACCTGGCGGGAGACGGGCCCCGAGGGGGTCGGCGCGCGTCCGGTGGTGAGGGTGAAGCAGCAGGCCTTCGCCGAGGACGAGCGCTACGATGGCGCCCGCCCGTACCTGCCGCCGCCGCAGGGCGCGGCCGGGGTCCCCGCCTGGCTCCTGGTCCAGGCCGCGGCACTTTTCACCCCCGCCCGCGCGGCAGCTGCCGTCAGCAAGCTCGGTCCGCGCGCGCCCGAGGACGTCGTGGCGGTGGAGCTCACCCGGGACGTGGCGGAGGAACTCGCGGAGGCGGTGGGGGGATTGGACGGTGACGTCCTACGCGCGCTGGAAGCCGCCCTCGGACCCGGAGCGCGCTCCCTGGTGGCGTTCGACGCCGAGGACCGGCGCTCGCCGACGAGCCGGGCCGGCTGACGGGCTGACGGGCTGACTCGTCGGGCTGGTCAGGCCGGTCGGGCGCGGAAAGATTCCTGAAGAAAGTCGCCCGCCCATGTCGAGGGCCCGTCGCCGACTCCGACCGAAGGGCGGCAGCGCAAGGGTGGGTGGGGGCGTGGATGTGGGTGGGGCGTTCGGGAAAAATATGTCGGTCGGTCTACTGATTCCTTGCCGCCACCCGGGTGGTGTGCGCACAGGAAGTCGGTCTGGCCGACTTCCTGTGCTGATGGAGGCGGTGGAGATGGCGGTGATGGCGGCGATGGAGAAACTGTAGACCGGTCTACATATTTCTTGCCGGAGAGGGCGTCGGCGGTCGAGGGTGGGTGAAGGGGGCGTCGAGGGGGGTTTCCGTCTGGGGTGGGTCGGGCCCATCATGGGCTCCCGGTCCGAGTCCCCGGTCGAGGGCTCCGGGTGAGGCTCCAGGAGGCAGCAGAGATGACGATTCCCTTCCCTGTCCGGATCCAGTCCGCCGTCGTCCGGGGCGCGTACGCGCTGCCGGAGGGGCTGCGGCGGGCGATCGCGGGCGCGCCGGTGGTGCGGGACGGTCAAGTGCTCTCGCTGGACGCGCAGTTGATCCTCAAGTTGCAGCGCCTGTCGAAGGCCGCCCTGGTGCTGCCCGCCGGGGTCGGGCCGTCGCGGGAGGCGATGGAGCACGCGCGGTACCTGGTGGGAGGGGCGACGATCCAGCCGGTATCCGTCCGGAACGTCGGAATCCCGCAGGAGTACGGCGAGTTGGCGGCCACGCTGTACACGCCGGGCGGGCTGGCGGCGGGTTCCGGGCTGCTGGTGTACCTGCACGGCGGGGGCTGGGTGGTCGGCAGCCGGGCCAGCCACGACCACGTGGTGCGGTTCCTGGCGCAGCGGGCGCAGGTGCGGGTGCTGTCGGTGGAGTACCGGCGCGCGCCCGAGCACGCGTTCCCGGCGGCTGCGGACGACGCGCTGGCCGCGTTCGACTTCGCGTACGCCAAGGCGGCCGACCTGGGCGCGGATCCGGAGCGGATCGCGATCGGCGGCGACAGCGCGGGCGGGAACCTGGCGGCCGTCACCGCACAGGCGGCGGTGCGGCGGGGCGGTCCGGCGCCGGTGTTCCAGTTGCTGCTGTACCCGGCGGTCGACGCCTCCGTCCGGCGGCCCTCGCGCGACCTGTTCGCCGACGGGTTCTTCCTGACCAGCGCGGACATGGACTGGTTCCTGGACCGCTACGCGCCCGCGCCGGCCGACCGGACGGACCCGCGGCTGTCGCCCCTGCTCGCTGCCGACCTGTCCGGGCTTCCGCCCACCTACGTCGGCACCGCGGGCTTCGACCCGCTGCGGGACGAGGGCGAGGCGTACGCCGAGGCGCTGAAGGCGGCCGGGGTGACGGTGCGCCTGAGCCGGCAGCCGGACCTCATCCACGGCTACGCCAGCTACCTCGGCATCGGCCGCCGCTTCCGGGAGGCGACGGCGGAGGCGGCCGAGGCGCTGCGGCAGGCGCTGGGCGCCGCGTAGCACGCAACCAGGGGCGGTACGGATCGGAGGCGCTCGGCGCAGCACCGGGCGGGGGCTCGTTCGGAGGACTCAACGGCCCCTGCCCGGCTGCTCGTTCAGGCCGGGATCCGCCGCGCCGCGGCGAGCTCCGACACCTGCGCGCCGTGCGCGAGGAGGTACTCCGCCACCGATCCGTGGTGACTCCGGATCGACAGCAGCGCGCGCCGCAGATGCACCTCGCGTACGGGCAGGGCGTTGTGCGCGGCCCCGGCCGGGGGCTGGTTGGTCAGGCCCAGTTCGTCGTTCGAGCGCAGGAAGTCCTGGAGGACCTCCGCCTCGGAGGCGCCCAGCAGCGTCTGCAGGACGGCGACGACGACTCCCGTGCGGTCCTTGCCCGAGGCGCAGTGGACCAGGACCGGCGCGGCCTCGCCCCCACCGGCGAGCAGTCGGCGCAGAACGGCCACCGATGCCGCGCCGGCGCGCTCGGCCATCAGCGGGTAGAGCTCCAACTGGTCGGCGGGCCAACGCCGTTCGGTGAAGACCGGTGCGTGCAGGTGCCGGGCGTCGACGAGGTCGACGGCGTCCGGGCGCTCCGCCACCTCCGGGTCGCTGCGCAGGTCGACGACCGTCCGCAGGCCGAGGCGCCGCAGCGTGTCCGCGCCCTCCGCCGCGAGACCGTGCAGGTCGTGTAGGCCGTGCAGGGCGGCGGAGCGGTACAGCACGCCGCGCGGCAGGGAGCCGACGCCGCCGGCGTCGCGGAAGTTCCGTACGCCGGTGGGGGCGACGCGCTCCGGATCCGCCTCGGGCTGGTCGGTGATCACGCCTCACTGTATCCGGGGGCGGAGGAACCGGAGAGGGCGGAGGGGGCGGCTGGGGGAGGTCACGGACGAGAAGGGGCGCGGGAGTTGTGGTCGTGCGCCCGTCCGGTGCTGCGCAGGGGGTTCTCGGCGGCGGGCTCTTATTGTACTGTCCGTCTAATAAGCGGGTGAGCGGGCACCCGTAGGGGCAGGCATCTGGAGGCAGCCATGGCTCTCACCAACGCGGCGGCAGGGCGGGCGGCGAGTGCGCACGGGCACACCGCGGCCGACGACGACGTCTCGAAGCGGCTGCTGGAGTCCGCCGCGACCCTCTCCTACGACCCCTCGACCGAGATCGACTGGGACGCGCCCCTCCCGGCCGACCACTACGGACTCAACCCGGAGTGGAGCACCCTCTACGGCACCCGGCTGTGGGACGAGATGACCGAGCAGCAGCGGGTCACCCTCACCCGGCACGAGGTCTGCTCGATCATGAACACCGGGATATGGTTCGAGATGATCCTCCAGCAGATGGTGCTGCGCGATCAGTACCTGAAGAACCCCGCCAACGCCGAGTTCCAGTTCGCGCTCACCGAGATCGCCGACGAGTGCCGCCACTCGATCATGTTCGCCCGCGCCTGCGAGAAGATGGGCGTCCCCGCGTACCGGCCGAACAAGGTCATCGCCCAGGCCGGGCGCGCGTTCAAGGCCCTGGCGAAGGGTGAACTCGCCTACGGCGGCATCCTGGTGGCCGAAGAGGTCCTCGACGTCATGCAGCGTGACTGGATGCGCGGCGAGAACGTCCTGGACATCGTCCGCGGCACCTCCCGGATCCACGTCGTCGAGGAGTCGCGGCACATGAAGTTCGCCCGGCAGGAGATCCGCGAACGGGTGCGCCACGCCGGCCCCGCCCGCCGCCGCGCCTCGGCCACCGGCATCGCCGTCGGCGCGTACGTCATCGTCTCCAGCATGGTGCACCCCGGGGTCTACCGGGCCGCCGGGCTCGACACCCAGCGGGCGATCGCCGAAGTGCGGGCCAACGAGCACCGCAAGGCGATGATGCGCACCAGCTCCCGGCACCTGATCGCGTTCCTCGCCGAGACCGGACTGCTCACCAGCCGCTCGGCCGCCATCTACCGGCGCATCCACATGCTCTGACGACATGTCAAAAACGACAAGGCTCCGACTCCCACACTTCACCACCTGTAGCGAGGGACCCCACCCCGGCCATGGCCTACGCGATCACCCGGACCTGCTGCAACGACGCCTCGTGCGTGTCCGTCTGCCCGGTCAACTGCATCCACCCGACCCCGGACGAACCGGAGTTCGGCGCCACCGACATGCTGTACATCGACCCGGCGGCCTGCATCGACTGCGGCGCCTGCGCGGACGCCTGCCCCGTGGACGCGGTGTTCCCCGTCGACCGGCTGCGCGGGCCCGACACCGTGTTCGGCGACCTCAACCGCGACTGGTACCGCGACCACCCCAACGACCACGCCTGGGGCGCGCCCACCTTCCCGCGCAGCCTCCCCGACGGGATCGGCACGCTGCGCGTCGCCATCGTCGGCACCGGCCCGTCCGCCGGGTACACCGCACAGGAACTGCTGCGCAGCACCGGCGCCGAGATCACCATGATCGACCGGCTGCCCGTCACCGGCGGCCTGCTGCGGCACGGGGTCGCGCCCGACCACCAGTCCACCAAACGCATCGCGGACAGCTTCGCCGGCGTCTTCCACGACCCCCGGCTGCGGATGCACCTCAACGTGGACATCGGTACCGACCTCACCCACGAGGAACTCGCCGCCCACCACCACGCCGTCGTGTACGCCGTCGGCGCGGCCGCCGACCGGCGGCTCGGCATCCCCGGCGAGGACCTGCCGGGCAGCCTGCCCGCGACCACCTTCGTCGGCTGGTACAACGCCCAACCGACCGTACCCGCCGACGCGGTGGAGCTGTCCGGGCCCGGCGCCGAACGGGTGGTCGTCATCGGCAACGGCAACGTCGCCGTCGACATCGCGCGCATCCTGCTCACCGACCCAGACCGGCTCGCCACCACCGACATCGCCGACCACGCCCTCGCTGCACTGCGCCGCAGCCGGGTGCGGGAAGTCGTGCTGCTCGCCCGGCGCGGGCCCGCCGAAGCCGCCTGGACCAAGGCGGAGTTCCTGGCGCTGCGGCAACTGCCGGGCGTCGAGGTGGTAGTCGAGGACCACCCGGAGGTGCGGGCGGCGATCGAGGCGGCGGCCGGGACGACCGCGTCGGACTCGCGGGCCGCGCTGCTCGCCGGGCTGCCGCTGGTGCCGTTCGACGGGGGCGCCGAGCCGGCGCCGGGCCGGCGGATCGTGCTGCGCTTCCTGTCCGTGCCGACCGCGCTCACCGGGGCCGGGCGGGTGACGGGCCTGACCGTCGCCCGGACCACCCTCGCGGGCGGCCGGGCAGCCGAGCCGACCGGCGAGACGGACACGCTGCTGGCCGGCCTGGTGGTGCGTTCCATAGGGCACCGGGGCGTACCGGTGCCCGGGCTGCCCTTCGACGAGCGGACGGCGACGGTCGCGCACCGGGGCGGGCGGGTCGTGGACCCGGCGACGGGGCGGCCGCTGCCCGGGACGTACGTGGTGGGGTGGGCCAAGCGCGGGCCGTCCGGCGGGATCGGCGCCAACCGGGCGTGCGCCCGCGAGACCGTGGACGCGCTCTTGGACGACGCGGCGGCCCACGCGCTGGCCGCCCCGGCGGCGAGCCGTACGGACTTCGACCGCCTCGTCCGCCACCGTCGCCCGGACGCCGTCGGGCTCAAGGGACTGCGGGCCGTGGAGCGGGCGGAGCGCGCCCGGGGCGAGGCCGAGGGCCGCCCCCGCGTCAAGCTCGCCACCGTCCCCGAGCTGCTGGCGGCCGCCCGCCGACGGTAGACAGGCAGCGGGTCGGCACTGGTCTGCACTGGTCGGCGCCGCTCGCAGTGTCGGACCCGTTGCCTAGGCTGCCCCCGGTGGTTCACGGGAGGGGCGGAATGTACGAGTACGAGGACGACGAGCACGGCGACCTGCGGTGGTTCGTGGACCAGGCGGTCGAGGCCCTGGAGCGGTGGCTCTCGTACGAGCGGGACCGTGACCGGTTCGGCGATCGGTACCGCAGTGAGTCGATGGTGCTCGTCCGGCACACCGTCGGAGCGAAGGGGCTCCGGCGGTCGCTCCGCGACACCGTCGACCTGATCGAGACGGTGATCGACACCGTGGACCTGATCGAGCGGGCGGCCGCGCGGGCCGAGGAGCTCAGCCTCTTTCCGGCGCCCCCGGACCTGGAGCGGTGGTTGGGGTCGCTGACGCTGCGGATCCGGGGGTGGCAGCGCGACCTGTGCGGCCTGCGGAGGACTCTCGGCGGCCTTGAGCGCCAGTACTGGGCCGGACGCCCGGGCGAGGCGGCGGCGGAGAGCGGTGGCGAGGCGGCGCCCCCGTGGGACGCGGACGGCCTCGGTGAGATCGACTGGGAGGCGCGGGCCGTCGCCGTCGAGGTGGTCGCGAAGCTCGGCCGCCGCCAGTGGCACATGGACGACGACGGGACGGCGGACGGAAGGACGTTCGACGAGAGGATGCTCGACGAAAGGATGTCCACCGAGGCGTTCTCCAAGCGCAGCACGATCACCCTGGGGCAGATCGACGACGGTCACTTCACGACCTTCGAGCACACCGTCGCGGCGCTGCTGGAACGGGACGGGTTCACCGTCACGCGGGTGCAGGGCGGCGCCGGTGACATGGGCGGCGACGTCCTCGGGGTCACCGACCTGAACGTCCCGTTCATGGTGCAGTGCAAGCACTCCGGTGACCCGAGGGCGACGGTCGGCCAGCCGGTCGTGCAGCACGCGCTCGGCGGCGCCAGGGCGGTGTTCCAGGCCGGGATCATCCTCATCGTGACGAACCGCGGGTTCTCGAAGCCGGCGCGCGAGTTCGCCGCCCTGCCGACGGTGGGCGCGACCTTGATCGACCGCGAGATGCTGGTGTCCTGGGCGGAGCAGCGGACCCCGCTGGCCAAGGTGTTGGCCCCCCAGCGCGGCGCCGAGGCGTTGGCCCCTCAACGCGGCGCCGAGGTGTAGACCCCGTAGCGCGGTGCAGAGGAGCCGAACCGGCCCCTGACGTGGGGAGCGCCGCCGGCCGTCACCCCCGCCGCGTGTGCTTGAGCTCCTCCCAGCGGGTGGCCTGGGCGGAGGTGAGGCAGCCTCGGAGTTCGGCCAGCTTCAGCAGCTGTGCTTCGGCGTCGGCGCCGAGGGGCTGGGCTTCGGCGCGGTAGTGGTCGGTGAGGAGGGCGTCGAGTTCGGGGCGGGTGAGGGCCGGGTCGAGGCGCTGGGCGAGTTTGGCCATGTTGCGGTAGGAGCCCTGGAGGAGGAACGGGGGTTCGGTGCGGGTGCGGTCGTCCTGGGCGGCGGAGGCCAGGTAGGCGCGGTTGACGGCGAGGACGGTGCCGCGCAGGTGGAGCAGTCCGGCGAGGACGGCGGTCATCCGTTCGGCCTCGGCGGCGGGCCAGGCGCCCGCGAGGGTGCCGCCCGGGGTGCCGGTGGCGCGGGCCAGCAGGGTGTCCAGGTCGGCGCGCTCGGCGGTGGCGAGCGGGGCCAGGTGCGGGCTGGCGGGCAGGGCGTTCTCGACGAAGCTGAGCGCGAAGAGGTCCTCGCGCCCGGCGATGACGTCGCCGAGGTTCCAGACGTCGGCGCGGTTGGCGAGCATGTCGGGCAGCCGGAAGAGGCGGCCGGACTCGGTGTACGGGTTGGCGGCCATGACGACGGCGAAGCGCTTGCCGCGCAGGTCCCACTCGCGGGCCTCGCCGTCCCACACCCCGTCGATCCGGCGCTGGGCGTCGCAGAGCGGGATGAAGCGCTGGAGGAGCTCGGGCGAGGTGTGCTGGACGTCGTCGAGGTAGAGCAGCACGTTGTCGCCCGCGTGCAGGGCGAAGTTGAGCTTCTCGATCTCGCGGCGGGAGGTGGCGTCGGGGGCCTCGGCGGGGTCGAGGGAGGTGACCCGGTGGCCGAGCGCGGGGCCGCTGACGGTGACCAGCAGCAGGCCGAGCCGTTCGGCGAGGTACTCGACGAGGGTGGTCTTGCCGTAGCCGGGCGGGGAGACCAGGAGCAGCAGGCCGCTGCGGTCGACCGGTCCGCCGGCGTCGGCGGTGCCGAGCTGTTTGGCGAGGTTGTCGCCGACCAGCGGCAGGTAGACCTGGTCGATGAGTCGGTTGCGGACGAAGCCGTTGAGCGGGGCCGGCCGGTACTGGTCGAGTCGCAGCCGGGTGTGCTCGGCGGCCAGCAGGTCGGCGCGCAGTCGCTGGTAGGCGCGGTATCCGGGGGCCTCGGTGGCGGCGAAGTCGGCCACCCGGGCCAGGAGTTCGTCGAGGCGCAGGTCGAGCGCGCCGCCCGGGAGCCGGGGGTGGTCGCCGAGCAGGCCGGTGAGGCGGGTGGTGGCGGCGCCTTCGGCGGGCCGGCGCGGCAGGGACGGGCAGAGGAGCGCGGCGGCGGCCTCGGCGAGGTCGCCGGGGTCGGCGTCGACGGCGCTGGACTCCAGCCAGGCCTGGGCGAGTTGGCGTCGGGCGGGCAGCAGTGCGGGCTCGGCGGGCAGTGCGGCCAGTGCGGCCAGTGCTTCGGTGAGACCGGCGGACTCGGGTGCGGCGTGGAACTTGTCGAGCAGGGTTGCGGCCCCCGGCGCGTAAGCGAACGTGGGTGTGGCGGCGGCGAGTTCGGCCACCAGGTACGGGCCTGCGGGTTGCGGGCACGAGGTGAACTCCGTGACGGCGGAGCTCAGTTCGTCGGACAGGTCGGACAGCGCGGTCAGGGCCGCAGGTGCGGCCGGGGCTGGCGCGGTCAGGGCTGCCGGTGCGGCCGGCAGGCCCAGTCGCGGCGCGGCGCCGAAGGCCTGCCGGGCGAGGGTGCGAGCGAGGGAGAGCGAGCGGGCCCGGGTGTGCCAGACCAGTCGCTGCCGCTCGTCGGCGCCGTGCGCCCAGTACAGCTGAGCGGCCGCCCGGGCGGCCGCCGGGTGGCGCAACAGGCCTGCCTCGGCGTGGAGTTCGAGCAGGGCGCGGAGCAGCAGCGCCGCGTCGTGGTCGTGGACGCCGCGCTGGTAGCCCTCGTCCGGGCGCTGTTCGGCGGCGCGGCGGACGAACTCCAGCAGGTCGTCCTCGGCACGCAGGGTGTCCAGCCCGTCCGGTTCGGCGGCCAGCAGCAGACTGGCGGCGAGGTATTCGGACCGGTACAGCGCGGGGGTCTCGGAGGGCAGCGGCCGGCCCCAGTAGCGCTCGGTGGCGGCGAACGCCGGGTCGGTGACGGGGGAGCGGTAGTCGGTGCCGGTGAGGGTGAAGGCGGGGCGGCCGCGCCAGGGGACGAGGGTGAGTTCGGGCCGCTGGGTGGTGACGGCGAACAGGTGGCGGCCCAGTCGCAGGGTGCCGGGGCCGTCGCCGGCGAGTTCGGCGCGGTCGCGTCGGGCCCGGTGGGCGCGGCTGCGGGCGGCGCGCAGCCGTCCGGTCAGCTCCTCGGCCCGGACCCGGTCGCCGAGTGCGGTCAACTGGGCGGCGAGGTCGCGGAGTTTGACGGCGGTCGGGTCGGCGGCGAGGGCGGCGTCGATCTCGGCCGCGGTGTCGAGGGCGGTGAGCCGCCGGTGCAGGGTGTCGAGGATGCGTTCGGCGGAGGCGGCGATCCGGTCGGCGCGGCGGGCGCGTTCCTCCAGCAGGTGTTGGCGGCGGGCGGTGAGGGCGTCGTGGATCGCGGTGCGCCGGTCGGTGAGTTGTTCGCCCAGCGCCGGGTCGGCGTCGGCGAAGCGGGTCTCCAACTGCTCGATCCGCAGCAGGAGTCGGCCGAGCTGGTCGTCGCAGGCCTCGGGGGTGTCGGCGGCGGCGAGCGCGGCGGTGGTGGCCTGGGCGAGCAGGGCGGTTTCGGCGGCGAACTCGGCGGCGGCCTCGCGGGTGCGCAGGTCGCGGCGGCGGACGGTGAGGGCGGCGCGGGCGCGGTTGAGCAGTCCGAGGACGTCGGCGAGCCGGTCGAGGATGGCGGTGCGGGTGGTGGCGTCGGCCAGGTCGAGGGTGCCGACGAGCTCCGAGACGGTCTGCAACGCCTCGCTCTGCTCGGAGATCCGCAGGCCCAGCGGCTCGGCTTCGGCGGCGGTGGCGAGGGCGGCGCAGCGGTCGGCGAGTTCGCCGGCGCGCCGGCGGTGCGGGGCGAAGGCCTCGGGTTCGGCGAGGTGTCCGACGGCGCGGGCGGCGGCCTCGGTCAGGCCCTCGGCGAGGTGGGCGGCGAGCGCGTCGATCCGGGCGGGGTCGGCGCGCGGCAGGTCGCGCAGCGCCTCGACCCGGCCCTGGGCGCGGCGCAGCCCGGCGAGCCGGTCGACCCATTCGGCGGCGTCGGCGAGGGTCTCGCCGCGGGCGGTGCGCAGCAGGCCTTCGACGTGTTCGGCGGCCTGTTCGGTCTGCCGGGCGGCGTGCGCGGTGAGTTCGGCGACGGCCTCGTACTCGGCGATGACCTGCCGGGCGGTGTCGCGGATCTCGGCGAGCGGGGCGGCGAGGTCGCCGAGGCCGGGCTGGCCCAGCCAGTGGTGCCGGTCGGCGGTGCGGGTGCAGGCGGCGAGGACGGCCTGGTGGCCGGCCGGGGTGTCGGCGCCGGCGGCGGCGAGCCGGGCCAGGGAGAGGCTGTCGGCGAGGCCGCGGACGAGGTCGGCGTTGCCGATCCGGGCGAGCGGGCCGGTGCCGGGCGGCTGCGCGGCGGCGTGGCGCTCGCTGGTGAACGGGGTCTGCCACAGTTGGACGGGGTGCAGCCGGGTGGGCCCGTCCTCGGCCGGGCGGAGGGCGATCAGGGTGCCGTCGGCGAGCAGCGCGTAGCCCTGGCAGGGCAGCGGGGCGGCGGCCTCCTGGCGGACGCTGTTGTACGGCTGGAGCAGGGCGCGGCCGTCGGCGGGGGAGCGGAACTCGTACAGCACGTCCTCGCCGTTGGGCGAGACGAGGGTGCGCTCGTAGACCAGGCCGTCCACCGGCTGGTCGTAGCTGCGCACGGTGCCGTCGGTGAGGTGGCAGCCGCCGGGGAAGGCCACGCCCTGGTCGGCGGGCAGCCGCAGGCAGGCCTGGCCGAGCGCGTCGATCCGGGTGACCCGGCCGGTGGGCAGGTGGCAGACCAGGTGCCGGACGGTCTCCTCCTGGTACGGGCGCACGCGCACCAGCAGCAGGGTGCCGAGCCGGGCGTGGGCGATCTGGGCGTCGGCGAGGGTCTGCAGGGCCTCGGCGAGGGGTTCGTGGTGCAGCTCCCGGCCGTCGGGGGCGGTGACGGTCAGCCGGCCGCCGTCGATGCCGAGCCGGAGTTCGCCGCCGAGGTCGGCGCGCGGCGGGCTGCCGGGGGCGGCGGGCAGCTGGTCGTCCCGGGTGAGGGCGGTCCAGGCGAGCTGCTGGCCGTCGGCGGCGGTGTGGTCGCGTTCGCCGCGCCCGTCCTGGTAGGCAGGGTGCCCGTCGTCGGCGAGGTCGTCGACGGGGCGCCAGCGCAGCACCCGGACGTCGGCGGCGGCGGGGCCGGTGCGGAAGACGGCGAGCAGGCGGCCGCCGACGGGGCGCAGCCGTTCCAGTCGGGCGTCGCGGAAGTAGCGGTGCAGGTCGGCGAGGTCCTGGCGCAGGCGCGGGTCGTCCAGCAGGGTGCCCTCGGCGGGGACGGGGGTGAGGTCGGGGTGGTGGACGCTCAGGACCTCCCCGAGCGGCCCGGCGCCCGGGGAGCCCTCGGCCGGGGCGCCGGCGGAAACGGAGGCGGAGACGGCGGAAGCGGAGATGGCGGAAGCGGAGACGGCGGTGTCGGGCGCGCCGCCCGGGCGGGTGCCGAGCAGGAGCAGCCCGCCGGCGGCGGTGAGGTCCTGCGGGAGGCAGGCCCGGCCGGTGGTGAGCCGGCCGGTGCCGACCAGCCGCAGCTCCCCGCCGCCGAACTCCCCGACCCGGCGGGCGTTCAACGCCTGTGCGCGTTCGGCGAGTTCGGCGGCGGACCGGGCGAGTCGGCCGCGCAGGACCTCGTAGGTGCCGGCGTCGAGCCGGGCGTCGAGGGCGTCCACCACGTCAGTTCCTCAACTACTCAGTTTCTCGACTGCTCAGGAGATCGGGTACTCAGGCGACTCGGGCGACTCAGGCGTTCACGTTCACCTGGAGCCGTTGACCGACGCCAGCGCCCCGATCGACGTCTCGGCGATCCCCAACTTCTGGGCCGAGGTGAGCAGTTGCCGCAGCTGCCCGGCCTGCTCGCCGCCTCCGGCGCCGATCATCCGCATCAGCAGCGCGGACACCGTCAGGTTCTGCACGTCCGCCGTGGACACCGAGGACAGCACCCGGGTCAGGTCCTCGGTGAAGCCGGCGCTGCCGTCGAGCCAGGGCCCGGCCAGGGCCTGGGCGGTCTGCGAGTGCCCGACGAAGGCGTCGACGCTCTTGGCGGCCGTCACCGACTGCACCAGGCGGTCGAAGAACACCCCGTCCCCGCCGACGATGTCGATCTTCGCCTTCTCCAGCCCGGCCGCGACCAGCGCGGCCTGCGCCTCGGCGATCTGCCGCTGGGTGTCCAGCCCGGCCAGCCGGACGTCCTTCTCGGCGGCCAGCCGCAGCCGGTACTCCTCGTGCCCGCGCGAGGCCTCGTCCAGCTTCGCCATCGCCGCGGCCTTCTCGGTGAGGCCCTCGGCCTCGGCCTTCAGCTTGGCGCCGATCTCCAGCGCGGCGGCCTTCGCCTTCTCGGCCTGGACGGCGGCCTCGGCGCGGCCGACCTTCTCCACCGCCGCGGCCTCCTGCTCGCGCACCTGCACCTGGGCCAGCCCCTCGGCGGCGGCCTCCGCCCGGATGCCCTCGGCCATCCGGATCTTGGCGGTGGCGTCCAGCTCGGCGGTCTGCTGGCGGGCCTCGGCCAGCACCAGCGACTCGCGGGCCTTGTGCGAGGCGGCCTGCTCGGCGGCCTCGGCGGCCTTGATGTCCTTGACGAGCTTCTCCTGCGCCTGCGCCTCGGCCTGGATGATCACCGCGCGGCGGGTGCGCTCGGCGTCCTCGGTGGCGCGCAGCGTCTTGACGGCCTCCTCCTGCTCGGCGACGGTCCGCTCCACCGCCACCCGCTCGCGGACCACGTCGGCGACCTCCCGCCGGCGGGACTCGACCTCCTTCTGCTTGGCCATGGTGGCGAGTTCGGTCTCCCGGTCGCGGCCGATGACCTCCAGCAGGCGGTCCTTCTCGATCCGCTCGTTCTCCACGGCGATCACCCGCTCGCGGTTCTTCTGCGCCACCGCGACCTCGCGGGCCTGGTTCTCGCGCTGCACGCCGAGCAGTTCCTCGGTCCGGAGGAAGGCGGTCTGGGCGTTCAGCCGCTCCTCCTCCTGGACCCGGGCGATCACCGCGTCCTCCGTGGCCCGCAGGGTCTCGATCTCGCGGCGCTGGCGGATCTCGGCGTCGGCCTGGCGGCGCTGGAGTTCGAGGACGGCCTCCCGGGCGTCCACGTTCTGCCGGGTGATCTCCTTCTCCTCGGTGCGCTGGTACTCGTTGGTGCGCACGTGCTCGATCGCCGTCAGCTCGGTGATCTTGCGGATGCCCTGGGCGTCGAGGATGTTGTCGGAGTCCAGCTGGTTCATCGGGGTCTGTTCGAGGTGGTCGATGGCCGCGTCCTCAAGGGTGTAGCCGTTGAGGTCGGTGCCGATGACCGCGATGATCTGGTCCCGGAACTCGTGCCGGTGCGTGTAGAGGTCGGTGAAGTCGAGCTGCTTGCCGACGGTCTTCAGTGCCTCGGCGAACTTGGCCGCGAAGAAGTCCTGGATCGCGGACGGGTCGCTGGCGCGGGCGGTGCCGATGGCCTGCGCGACCTTGATGACGTCCTCGACGGTCTTGTTCACCCGTACGAAGAAGGAGATCCGGATGTCCGCCCGGATGTTGTCCCGGCAGATCAGCCCGTCCCGGCCGGCGCGGTGGATCTCCACCGTCTTCACCGAGATGTCCATCAACTCGGCCTTGTGCAGCACCGGGAGGACGATCGCGCCGGTGAAGGTGACGTCCACCTTCTTGGTGCGGGAGACGATCAGCGCCTTGCCCTGCTCGACCTTCTGGAACAAGCGGCCCACGAACAGCAGCATGGCGAGCACGATGAGCAGTACGACGGCGACGAGAATGCCGAAACCCACGGCGATGGTGTCCATCACGGAGTCCTTTGACGAGATGACGAGATGGTGCGAAGTCGAGCGGATGAGAGAGAGATAAGCGGAACAAGCGGACGCCTGCGGCCCTCAGGCGCAGCGCGGGGGAGTCAGTCGCCCGGTAGCGCCGGGTCGAACGGCGCCACCAGGAAGTGCTCGCCGTCGGCGTCGTAGTCGAAGATCAGGGCGGTACGGCCGGCCGCCAGCCCGGGCTCCTCGGTGAGCGTGCGGACCTGGACGGTCGCGGTGGAGCCGTCCTCGGCGGTGACCTCCGCCTGCCCGAAGTCGGCCGTCACCCGGCCGGTGCGGATCACGCAGACGTGGCCGACGAAGTCCCCCCGGGTCGCCGGGCGGTCCTCGGGGAACAGTCGGGACAGCGGCCGGACCAGCAGCCGGGTGCCCGCCCAGGAGGCGACCAGCGCGACGGCGAACACGCCGCCGCGCGCCGGTGCCCCCGAGGTGAGGACGGTGCCGGCCAGGCTGACGAACCAGGCGAGCGCGACCAGCAGCGACACCGCCACCGTCACGGGCACCCCGCCCAGCCCCAGCGCGCCCAGCACGCCTCCGTGGTGGTGGGCGCCCCGGCCGTCGGCGCCGTGCCCGTCCTGGGCACCGGGTCCCCCGTGTCCCCCGTGGGTCGCGTGCCCCCCGGCACCGTGCCCCAGGTCGCCCGCGTGGCCGGCATGGCCGACGTGACCGGCATGCCCGACGCCGTGTCCCCCGTGCAGGGCGTCGAAGCCCAGGCCGCCGACCAGCATCAGCAGCCAGTACCCGACCACCACCACCAGCGCGAAGCTGAACAGCGCCGTCGGAAAAGCCAGCGCGGCCGCGACGAATCCCCCCATCCCGGCCACGCTCCCCCGCTGTTCCCACGGCACCGCACCTCGGCGCCATGGAGATCGTGACAGCGGAGGGGCCGTTCGCACATTGCCAGGATCCGGCAATCTTTACGGTCCTTTGACACCCTGGAACGCACGGCCCGGGGGCGTTTGGCCGCCGTCTACAGCGGCTGCTCCGGCCAGTTGAGCAGCCGGGCCCCCATCGCCGCCGTCTCCAGGGTGAACCGCTGCAGGGCGTCCGACGGGTCGTAGCCGGTCAGTGCCTTGATCCGCTCCAGCCGGTAGCCGAGCGTGCGCACGCTCAGCCCCAGCCGCCGGGCCGCCTCCGCGTTCACGTACGCGGCCTCCGCCTGCACCGCGATGGTGTCCAGCAGGGGGCGGGCGCCGCCGCGCGCCTCGGTCAGCGGGCCCAGCACGCTGCGCACCAGGTCGGCCATCGCCGCCCGGTCGCGCATCAGCACGGGGAAGACCAGCAGTTCCTCGGCCTTCAGCTGCTGCGCCGGCAGGTCCAGCCGGTCCGCGTAGTCGAGCGCGCCCAGCGCCTCCTCGTAGCTGCGCAGCACCCCGCTGGCCCCCGAGTGCCGGCGCCCGGTGGCCACCCGCAGCACCGGGCGGTAGCCGGGGCCGGGGCGCAGCGCCAGGTCGGCGAAGGCCTCCAGGACGGCGCGTTCGGTGTCCGGGACGATGCACACCAGCCGGCCGTCCTTGCCGGCGAGCAGGACGTCCCGCTCGCCGAACCGCCCGACCAGTTCCCGTTCCACCCGGTGCACCAGCGGGTGGACGTCCGCGTACGGCGTGTCGCCGACGGCCACCGCCACCGCGTACGCGCCCGCCAGCCGCAGCCCGAACCGCTCGGCGCGCTCCGCCAGCAGGCCCAGGTCGCTGCGGCCGTACAGCAGGTCGTCGATGAACTCGCGCCGCGCGGACTCCTGTTGGCGGACCGCCATGCGTTGCGCGCGTTCGTGCCCCTCACCGAGTGCGGCCAGTGCGGCCTCGGTCGCCGCGAGCACGGCGTCGCCGATCCGGCGCAGTTCCCCGACGCCGCCTGCCGCGGTGATGCCCGGCAGCGTCTGCCAGGCCCGCCGGGCGGCCGACAGGCAGTGCGCGACGACGTCGCGCAGCCCGTACCCGGCCTCGGCGCAGTGCTCGCCGAGCGTGCGCAGGCACTCCAGTTCGTCCCGGCGCAGCAGCCTCCCGGTGCGGGAGGCGTCGGCGAGCAGCCCGAGGTAGACCTCGGCGAGTTCGGTGGGTATGTCGTGCTCGGTCCCCTCGGACACCGCGGTACTCCGCCCCCCGTGACGCGTGATGATCCGGCGCGGAACTTTAGCAGGATCGATACGGCGCCGAACGGTGCGGGGTGGGCGGCTGACCTGGCGCTATCGCGGGCCGGGCGGAGGTCCGGATCACCGTGTCCATCCGGGACGGCTCGGCCGCCGCCCGTCCACCGCCGGTTCCCCGCCCTCCTTCTTCCCGTCCCCTCCCTCCGGTCGACGGGGCCGGTCGGCGGGGGTGGGATGGAGGGGTGCGGGCGACCGTGGTTTGCTCCGCACCCCGGGGAGGGACTAGACATCTAGACGTCTAGATGGACGTCTGGATGTCAGGCCCCCCCCACGGCCCCACCGAAAGGCCCGCGCATGTCCCTGGTCAACTTCCGCGACCCCGCCGTCCTCGGCGACCCCGAGGGCCGGCGGATCCGCCCCGGCGTGCTGTACCGCTCCGCCCAGCCGTTCCCGGCCGCCGACGAGGCGACCGTCGCCCAGCTGCGCGCCTGCGACATCCGCACCATCGTCGACCTGCGCGACACCCGCGAGACCGACCCCGCCGACTGGGCCGCCGCCGAGGCCGCCGGGATAGCCGTCGTCGCGGCCCCGGTGAACCCCACCGGCGACGGCCTCGCCGCCCGGATGCGCACCATGGCCACCGCCGCCGACCTCGGCGACTACTACGTGCTGCTGGCCGAGTCCGCACCCGAGGCCGTCACCGCCGCCGTCGAGGCCGCCGCCCGCCCGGGCGCCGTCCTCCTGCACTGCGCCGCCGGCAAGGACCGCACCGGCCTGCTGACCGCCCTGCTGCTGGACCTCCTCGGCGTGCCCGCCGAGCGGATCGTCGCCGACTACGCCCGCACCGCCGACGCCCTGCCGCAGATCTTCGCCGGCCTCTCCGAGCGCCACCGCACCGCGCTCAACGCCCGCGGCGCCCGGGTCACCGACTCCGAAGGCCGCGAACTCACCATCCCCGCCCCGCTCCTCGACGCCCCGGCGGAGGCCATGGCCGTCTTCCTCGACCGCGTCCGCACCCGCCACGGCGGCGCCGAGGCCTTCCTCCCCGCCTGCGGCGTCCCCGCCGCCACCCTCGGCGCCTTCCGCGCCAAGGCGGCCGCCGCGGCGACCTCGGCCGCCTGACACCCCGGCTTCCGTCGGGGTCAGACGTCCCGCCGCCGCATCAGGACCACCGTCGCCGCCAGCGCGACGGCCGCCCAGGCGCCCAGGGTGATCCAGGAGTCGAGCACGCTCGGCGCGTACTTGCCCATCGTCGTCGAGGAGTTGGGGTTGATCGTCAGCCTCCCCTCGGCGGCGAGCGGCAGGTGGTTGCCGATCTCCTTCAGCCAGCGGTAGCGGTCGCCGCCGAACAGCATCGGCACGATGAACAGCAGCATGACCAGCGAGACGATCGAAGCGGTGGCGTGCCGCAGCAGGGCGCCGAGGGCCATCCCGATCAGCGCGCAGACGGGCACGATCGCCGCGTAGCCGAGGACGGCCCGCAGGCAGCCCTCGTCGGTGATGGAGAGCCCGGCGCGCCGGGAGGCCAGCATGGCGTTGCTGCCGAAGAAGGACACCGCGGACACCACCGCCCCGGCGAGCGAGGTGAGGCCGGCGACCAGCACCACCTTGGCCACGGCCACGCCCCGCCGGTCGGGCACGGCGGCGAAGGTGGTGCGGATCATGCCGGTGGTGTACTCGCCGAACACGGTGATCGCGCCGAGGCTGCCGGCCGCGACGGCCATCAGGGCGCCGGAGATGCTGCTGAGGCCGTGGTACAGCGGGTCGTACCGGTACGGCGGGAAGCCGGGCACCGGCGGGCGGGGGTGGTCGATGTAGGTCAGGTCGGTGTGGACGGCGTTCAGGTTGACCACGATCGCGGCCAGCGAGGCCAGCGCCAGCACCCAGTACGTGGACCGCAGCGAGCGCAGTTTGATCCACTCGGCGGCGAGCAGGTCGCCGAACCGGGCCCGCGGCTCGGCCGGGCGGGTGCGGGGGCGGGCGGGGGCGAGGGCGGCGGTACTCATCGGGCATCTCCTGCCAGGTATTCGACGCTGTCGGCGGTCAGCGACATGAACGCCGACTCCAGGGACGAGGTACGGGTGGCGAGCTCGTGCAGCACCAGGCCGTGCCGCAGGGCGAGTTCGCCGATCCGGGCGGCGGGCAGCCCGGTCACCACCGCCCCGTCCGGCTCCTGCGCCTGCCGTACGGCCGCCCCTTCGGCCCGCAACACCTCGGCGAGCGACGGCAGTTCGGGCGCCCGGACGGCCACGCTGGTGACGGCGTTGCGGGCGGAGAACTCCGCCAGGCTCTCGTCCGCGATCAGCCGGCCCCGGCCGATCACCACCAGCCGGTCGGCGGTGTGCTCCATCTCGGCCATCATGTGGCTGGAGACGAAGACCGTCCGCCCCTCCTCGGCGAGGCGGCGGAACAGGCCGCGCACCCACAGCACGCCCTCCGGGTCGAGGCCGTTGAGCGGCTCGTCGAACAGCAGCACCGGCGGGTCGCCGAGCAGCGCGCCGGCGATGCCGAGCCGCTGCTTCATGCCCAGCGAGTAGCCGCCGATCCGGCGCCCGGCGGCCTTGCCGAGGCCGACCTCGGCGAGCACCTCGTCCACCCGGCGGAGCGGGATGCGGTTGCCGCGGGCGAGCGCCGACAGGTGGGCTCGGGCGCTGCGCCCGCCGTGCACGTCCTGGGCGTCCAGCAGGGCGCCGACGTGGCGCAGTCCGCGCGGCCGGTCCGCGAAGGGCACGCCGTCCACCGTGACGGACCCCTCGGTCGGGGTGTGCAGCCCCAGGATCATCCGCAGCGTGGTGGACTTGCCGGCGCCGTTGGGGCCGAGGAAGCCGGTGACGGTGCCCGGCCGGACGGTGAAGGTCAACTGGTCGACGGCCGTGGTGGCGCCGTACCGCTTGGTCAGTCGCTCGATCTCGATCACGGGGACAACGGTGCCGTCCGGGGCCCCGGACGGGCATCGGGCCGCAGGCCACAACCGCCGGCGGCCGCACTGGCCCGGGGGATTACGCCCTCGGGCCAATGCGCCGCCGCGCGGGCCGCCGCTACCATCGGGCGATGATCACCAACCCTCGTCCGCCCCTGTTCAGGCGCCTGCCGCCGGGCGTCTGGGTGGCGGCGTTCTGGGTGGCCGTCATCACGTTCCGCAGCTTCCAGCGGAGCAACGAGCTGGCCCACCTGTTCCGCTACAACGGCAACTTCGAGGACATGCCGTTGCTGGTCACCGCGGTGGTCACGACCCTGATGGCGTCGCTGCTGGTCCGGCTTCCGCTGCTGGCGGTGGCGATCCCGCTGGCCGCGTGCGCGTTCACGATCGGCATGCGGATCCAGGAGACGGCCGTGGTGCAGCTGCTGCTCGCCGAGGCGGCGATCGGCTACTGCACGGCCACCCGCTCCCGGGCCGTGTCGCTGTGCGCCGCCGCGATGCCGGTCGCCCTGGTGGCCGCCCTGGCGGTCTGGCGGGTGGCGAACGACTACCACACCGACTTCGTCGCCCAAGCCGCGTTCGCCTCGACCGCCGCGATCGCCTGGCTGGTCGGCAACACCGTCCGGCAGAGCCGGGCGCACACCGAGGCCCTGCGCGGCCGCGCCACCGAGCAGGCGATCACCGCCGAACGGCTGCGGATCGCCCGCGAGTTGCACGACATGGTCGCCCACAGCATCGGCATCATCGCGATCCAGGCCGGGATGGGCAGCCGGGTCATGGACACCCAGCCCGCCGAGACCCGCAACGCGCTGAACGCCATCGAGGCGACCAGCCGGGAGACCCTGGCCGGGCTGCGCCGGATGCTCGGGGCACTGCGCCAGGGCGAGCCGGAGTCCGCGCCGATGGAGGTCGCCCCGGGGCTGGGCGAGTTGGACCGGCTGGTCGAACAGACGGCCGGCGCGGGCGTGCGGGTCGCGCTCACCCGCCTCGGCGAGCCCCGCCCGCTGCCGCCCGAGGTGGACCTCGCCGCCTACCGCATCGTGCAGGAGGCGGTCACCAACGTGGTCAAGCACTCCGGCACCCGGGACTGCCGGGTCACCGTCGACTACGGCTCCGAGGAGGTCGCCGTCACCGTCGTCGACCTCGGCGCCGGAGCCGGCGGGCCGTCCGCCGGCTCCGGTTACGGCATCGCCGGCATGCGCGAGCGGGTCGGCCTGCTGCACGGCGAGTTCAGCGCCGGTCCGCGCCCCGCGGGCGGCTTCCAGGTCGCCGCCCGACTGCCGCTCCCCGTGGAGGTCTCCCCGTGATCCGTGTCGTCCTGGTCGACGACCAGCCGCTCATCCGCACCGGTCTGCGCGTGCTCATCGCCGACACCCCGGACCTGGAGGTCGTCGGCGAGGCCGGCAACGGCGCCGAGGCGGTGGAGCTGGTCGGCCGGCTGCGCCCCGACGTCGCCGTGATGGACATCCGGATGCCCGGCATGGACGGCATCGAGGCCACCCGCCGGATCACCGCCGACCCCGGCCTGCCGACCCACGTCCTCGTCCTCACCACCTTCGACGACGACGACTACGTGTACGGCGCGCTGCGGGCCGGGGCGGCCGGCTTCCTGGTCAAGGACCTCGCCCTGGAGACCATCCTCGACGGCGTCCGGGTGGTCGCCGCCGGGGACGCCCTGATCGCGCCGAGCATCACCCGCCGGCTGATCGGCGAGTTCGCCGCCCGCCCGCAGCCCGCCGCCGCCCGGTCCGGCCGGGCGACGGTCGACGGGATCACCGACCGCGAGCGCGAGGTGCTGACGCTGGTCGGCCGCGGGCTGTCCAACGGCGAGATCGCCGAGGAGCTGACCATCAGCGTGGCCACCGCCAAGGCGCACGTGGCCCGGCTGTTCACCAAGCTGGACGCCCGGGACCGGGTCCACCTGGTCATCCAGGCCTACGAGTTCGGCCTCGTCGCCCCGTCCTGAGCCCAGCCGGTCCACGGCCGCGCCACGGCCGGTCCACGGCCGGATCACGGCCCGACCAGCTCCCCGATCCGCATGATCCGCCCGTGCGAGTCCAGCACCACGTCGTACACGTTGCCGTAGCACCCGTACGGCGGGTCGGGTTCGTGCTCGGCCAGGCAGTCCTCCAGGTGCCCGAGCACGTCCTCCAGCCGGACGGGTCTGGTCGGGTCGGCGTGCGGGTGGTCGACGAGCGTGGCCTCGACCCCGGCGGTCGCGAAGCCGTAGCGGGCCGGCGCTCCCGTCCCCTCGTAGCGGGCCTCGTCGCAGGAGTAGCGGGCGGGCTGGGCGGTGACGTCGCCGTCGTCGGTGGCGATGACCACGAGGACGGTGTGCCCGGGGCGTTCGGTCGGGGTCGGGGTGGCGCAGTCGGCGGAGGGGGAGGGGGAGGTGTCCATGCTGGGCTCGGGGCCGGCGAGGTCGTCGTCCAGCAGGTCGTCCTCGTCGTCGTACGCCCCGTCGGCGACGGCGGCGGCGGAGGCGGCGGCGATGGTGGGTGCGGAGTCGGCGGGAGTGCAGGCGGCGAGGGCGGCTGCGGCGGTGCAGCAGAGCAGCGCGGCGAGGAGGGTTCGGGGCACGGCCATGGCACTAGTCTCCCCGGACGGCGGCGGAACTCGTCACACAGGTACACGACTGGTGCACGGGCTGTGGTTCCCGCCGCCGCCGGATGTGCGGATCCGGTGGCGGCGGGAGTCTTGAGGGGCGGCGTAACGGTCAGACGGCGACGGGCCGTTGCGCCTCGTACGCCTCGCGCAGCCGGGCCTGGGCCGCGGGGCCCGCCCCGAGGTGGTCGAGTCCGAGCAGGGCCGCGCCCAGGACGGGCGGCGCGACGACGACCCGCGGTTCGGCGAGCGGCGCCGCCTCGGCCAGACGGGCGGTCAGGTTGTCGATCAGCAGCGGCTGCCGGGAGGCGAGCACGCCGCCGCCGAGCACCAGCGGGGTCCGCGTGTCGAGCAGTTCCAGCCGCCGCAGGGCGACGACGGCGAGCCGGACGATCTCGTCGGCCTGGCGGTCGATCAGCCCCAGGGCGACCTCGTCGCCCTGCTCCGCGACGGCGAACAGCACCCGGACGATCTCGTGCAGCCGGCTGGTCGGCAGGTGCCCGAGGTGGACGGCCTCGGCGACGGCGCCGGCGCTGGGCAGGCCGAAGTGCTCGGCGATGGCGCGGGAGAGCCCGGTGGGGCCGCCGCGGCCGTCCTCGTGGCGGACGGCGTGCCACATGCTGGTGACGGCCAGGCCCCCGCCGCCGCCCCAGTCGCCGGTGAGCTCACCGAGGGCGGGGAAGCGGGCGGTGCGGCCGTCGGGCAGCAGGCCCACGCAGTTGATGCCGGCGCCGCAGACGACGGCGACGCCGCGCGGGCCGTCGGTGCCGGCCCGCAGCAGGCCGAAGGTGTCGTTGACGACGGTGTTGCTGGCGCCCCAGGGGTGGGATTCCAGCGCGGCGCGCAGGGCCTCCTCCTCGACGGGCAGGTCGGCGTTGGCCAGGCAGGCGCTGACGTGGCTGGTGAGGACGCCGCTCCAGGCGGGGTGGCCGGCCGCGGCGGCGGCCTGTTCGACGAGCGGGGCGAGGCCGGCGACGGCGGCGGCGCCGCCGATCTTCTGGGGTGCGAAGCCGCCGCCGCGGGCGGTGCCGTGGACGGTGCCGTCGGCGCCGATCAGGGCGACGTCGGTCTTGGAGTTGCCGGCGTCGATGGCGAGGACGCCTGGCAGGATCGGTTCGGGCTGGTGGGTCATCAGGTCCCCGCGGCTCGTACGTGGCCCGGCCGTGGCGTTGTCCCCGGCCGGGGGTGGTCGGTCTCCTCGCAGTGCCCGGCCCGCGACACCCTCATATCGCGGGCCGGGCGGCTTTCCCGGCGGGGCCCGGGTGCGTAGCCGGGCCCCGGGCCGTCAGGCCCAGGCGAGGTGCTCGCGGTTGTGGGCGAGCAGCCGATCGGTGAGCTGGTCGGCGAGTTCGAGCTGGCCGACCAGCGGGTGGGCGAGCAGGGCGTCGAAGACCCGGTCGCGGCCGCCGTGCAGGGCGGCGTCGAGGGCGAGGTGCTCGTACGCGGTGACGGCGGCGATGAGGCCGGCGTACAGCGGCTCGACGGCCCGCTGGGGGAGCGGCCGGACGCCGTTGGCGTCGACCTCGGCCGGGACCTCGATGACGGCGTCGTCGGGCAGGAACGGCAGCACGCCGTTGTTCGGCGCGTTGACGACCTGTACGGACGTCCCGCCGCCGGTGCCGAGCAGCGCGGCGATCAGCTGGACCGCCGCCTCGGAGTAGAACGCGCCGCCGCGCTGGCCGAGGAGTTCCGGCTTGGTGTCGAGGGCCGGGTCGGCGTACATCTCCAGCAGCTGCCGCTCGATCTCGGCGACCTGGGCGGCCCGCGAGCCCTGCACCTTGAGTTCCTCGACGACGGCGTCGTGCTGGTAGAAGTAGCGCAGGTAGTAGGACGGTACGACGCCGAGCCGCTCGATGACGGGCTGCGGCAGGTGCAGGTCCTCGGCGATCGCCTTGCCGTGCGCGGCGAGCAGCTCCGGCAGCACCTCCCGGCCCGTCGCCGATCCCGGGGCGTCGAGCAGGGTGACGCCGCGCTCCCAGGTGAGGTGGTTGAGGCCGACGTGGTCGAGCCGGATCAGTTCCGGGTCGACGCCGAGGTGGGTCGCGAACTTGCGCTGGAAGCCGATGGCGACGTTGCACAGGCCGACGGCCTTGTGGCCGGCGTTGCGCAGCGCGCGGGTGACGATGCCGACGGGGTTGGTGAAGTCGACGATCCAGGCGTCCGGGTTGGCGCGCCGGACCTTCTCGGCGATGTCGAGGACGACCGGGACGGTGCGCAGCGCCTTGGCGAGGCCGCCGGCGCCGGTGGTCTCCTGGCCGACGCAGCCGCACTCCAGCGGCCAGGTCTCGTCCCGGTTGCGGGCGGCCTGCCCGCCGACGCGCAGTTGCAGCAGCACGGCGTCGGCGTCGGCGACACCGGCCTCGACGTCGACGGTGGTGGTGACGACGGCACCGTGCCCCTGCTTGGCGAAGATCCGCCGGGCGAGCCCGCCGATCAGCTCCAGCCGGTCGGCGGCCGGGTCGATGAGCACCAGCTCGCCGATCGGCAGGGTGTCGCGGAGCCGGGCGAAGCCGTCGATCAGCTCCGGGGTGTACGTCGAACCGCCGCCGACGATTGCCAACTTGAGTGCGGACATCAGCCCTTGACCCCTGTCAGTGTCACGCCTTCGATGAAGGCCTTCTGTGCGAAGAAGAAGAGGATGATCACCGGTGCCATCACGAGGAGGGTGGCGGCCATGGTGAGGTTCCAGTTGGTGTGGTGGGCGCCCTTGAACGACTCCAGGCCGTACGAGAGCGTCCAGGCCGCGTGGTTGTTGCTGGCGTAGATCTGCGGGCCGAAGTAGTCGTTCCAGCAGTAGAAGAACTGGAACAGGGCGACGGCGGCGATGGCCGGCTTGGCCATCGGCAGCACGACCTTCAGCAGGGTGCGCAGGTCGCCGCAGCCGTCGATCCGGGCGGCCTCGATGTACTCCTTGGGGATGGTCAGCAGGAACTGGCGCAGCAGGAAGATCGAGAACGCGTCGCCGAAGGCCATCGGGATGATGAGCGGCCAGAGCGAGCCGCCGAGGCCGAGCTGCTTGGCCCAGAACAGGTACATCGGGATGACGGTGACCTGCGGCGGGAGCATCATCATGGCGATGACGGCCATCAGCGCCAGGTTGCGGCCCCGGAAGCGGAACTTGGCGAGCGCGTAGGCGACCGGCAGGCTGGAGACGATGGTCAGTACGGTGCCGAGGCCCGCGTAGAGCAGGGTGTTGCGCCACCAGGTGAGGAAGCCGGGGGTGTCCCAGACCTTGCCGTAGTTGCCCCACTGCCAGGAGGTCGGCCAGTAGTCGGTGGTGAGCGCCTGCTGGTCGGTCATCACCGAGGTGAGGAAGGCGAAGACGAACGGCAGCAGGAAGAACAGCGCGGCGGCGATGGCCAGCGAGTGCACGGCCACCCAGTGGAGCATCGCGCGGCGGCGGGCCGCCCGCGCGGCCGGGCCGGAGGCGCGGGAGGGGCCGGCCGGGGCGGGCGCCTTGGTGAGTGTGGAGCTGAGAGTCATGATCGGGTCCTCATCGGTCCGCTGGGTCCGCAGCACACGGACTAGTCGTCGCTCGCCATGAAGCCGGACTTGCGGCGGAGCAGGAGCGAGGTGACGGCCATCGAGATGGCGAACAGCACCAGGGCGACGACGCACGCCGCGCCGTAGTTGAAGCGCTGGAAGCCGAGGTTGTAGACCATCTGCGGCAGGGTCCAGGTGGAGCCCTGCGGGAATCCGGGCTCGAACTGCTGGCCGGAGTTGCCCGCGATGCCGCCGGCGACCTTCCCGGCGACGATCGCCTGGGTGTAGTACTGCATGGTCTGGATGACGCCGGTGACCACGGCGAACATGATGATCGGCGAGATGTTCGGCAGCGTGACGTACCGGAACCGCTGGAAGGGTCCGGCGCCGTCCAGTTCGGCGGCCTCGTACTGCTCCTTGGGGACGTCGAGCAGCGAGGCCATGAAGATGACCATCAGGTCGCCGATGCCCCACATGGCGAGCATGGTGAGCGCGGGCTTGGACCAGTCGGCGCTGGCGAACCAGCCGGGCTGCGGGAGGCCGAGCTCACCGAGGAAGTGGTTGACCGGGCCGGTGCCGGGGTTGAGCAGGAAGGCGAAGGCGACGGTGGCGGCCACCGGCGGTGCCAGGTACGGCAGGTAGAACGCGGTGCGGAAGAAGCCGGCGCCGGTCTTGACCTTGGTGATGAGCAGGCCGATGCCGAGGCCGAAGGCGACCCGCAGGCTCACCATGATGAAGACCAGCCACACGGTGTTGCGCAGGCCCTGCCAGAACGCCGGGAGGTCGTTGAAGACGTAGTCCCAGTTCTTCAGGCCGCTGAAGGTGGGGGCGCCGAAGCCGTTGTACTTGGTGAAGGAGAAGTAGGCGGTGGAGATCAGCGGGTACAGGAAGAAGACGCCGAAGCCGATCAGCCAGGGGGAGAGGAAGGCGAGGGTGCGGGCCGCCTCCCGGCGGCGCTTCCGGCGCAGCAGGTGCTGCGTGGAGGGCGCCGCCGGGTCGGTCGATCCGGTGCCCTTGCGGGTGCCGAACGCGAGTGACATGGGAGCTCCGTGGACCGTTTCCGCTACTTCGCCTGGGCGATGGCGGCGTCGATCTCCTTGGCGGTGGCCGCGAGGCCGGCCGCGAGATCGGGCTGCTTGCCGGACTCGTAGTCGTAGCCGAGGTTCTGCAGGGAGGCGATGTAGCCGCTGCCGTTGACGGCCGCCGGGGTGGTGCCCGAGTACTGGTTCTTGGCGACGTCGATGAAGGTCTTGAAGTTCGGGTCGTTCGTCAGCTTCGGCGAGTTGAGCGCGTCGAAGGTGCTGGGCACGTTGTGGATCGCGTTGGCGAAGCCGACCACCGCGTCGGTGTCGGTGGTCAGGTACTTGACCAGCTCCCAGGCCGCGGCCTGCTTCTTGCTGCTGCTGGCGATGCCGACGATGGTGCCGGTCTGGTAGCCGCGGCCGTAGGTGTCGGCCTGGTCGTCCGGGACGGGGAACGCGGCGGTGGCCCAGTCGAAGTCGGGCTTGTTGTCGGAGAGGGCGGCGGTGCGCCACTCGCCGTCGATGGCCATCGCGACCTTGCCGGTGAGGAAGGGGTTCTTGGCGCTGAACTCCTCGCCGAAGGTGGCGCGGTACTTCTCCAGCTTGGTGTAGCCGCCGAGCTGGTCGACCATGTCCTTCTGCCACTTGAGCATCGCGGCGACCTTCGGGTCGGCGGCGATGTTCGACTTGCCGTCGGCGCCGAAGTAGGTCGGGCCGTACTGGCCGAGGAAGTGCTCGGTGGTCGACTCGTAGCCGTGGTACAGCGGCATGAAGCCGAGCTGCTTGTAGCCGTCGCCGTCCGCGAGGGTCAGCTTCTTGGCGTCCTCGGCGAACTCGCTGAAGGTCTTCGGCGGGTTGGCGATGCCCGCGTCGGCGAAGGCCTTCTTGTTGTAGTAGAGGCCGTAGGCGTCGCCGAGCAGCGGCAGCGAGCACTGGTTGCCCTGGAACTGCGTGTAGTTGAGCATCGCGGCCGGGAAGGTCTTGACCGGGTCGATGCCGCTCTTCTGCAGCAGCGGCTTGAGGTCGGTGAACGCCTTGGTCGAACAGAACATGCCGACGTTGTTGGTGGTGAAGGAGGAGACCACGTCCGGCGCGTCGTCGCCGCCGGCCCGCAGGGCCTGGTTGACCTTGTCGTCCGCGATGTTGTCCACGGCCTTGACGTGGATGTTGGGGTGGGCCTTCTCGAAGGCGGCGATGTTGTCGTTGATCGCCTTCACCTCGTTGTCCTGGCTCCAGCCGTGCCAGAAGGTGATGGTGACGTCCTTGCCGCTGGCCGAGTCGTCGCTGCCGCTGCTCTCGCTGCTGCCGGTGCAGGCGGTGGCGAGCAGGGCCAGGACGGCGGTGCCGGTGACGGCGGCGATCGTGCGACGGCCTCTGCGGGAGGTGGTGGAGTGCACTTCGAGGTCCTCCTGGGGGTGCGCGGGCAGGCGTCATTGCCTCGGGGCCCGCGTTCGGGGGTGGGGAGAGGTGGGTGCAGGGTGCGTGCGGGGTGGCGGGCGACCGGGGAGCGTCGGCGGGTGAACGTCGGTGAACGTCGGTGGGTGGCTGTCGGTGGGTGGCTGTCAGTGGGTGGAGAAGACCGCCTCGCGGGCGTCCGCCAGCGCACGTTGCAGGGCGCCGAGCAGGACGGGCGAGCCGGGCAGGGCACTGCTGCGGACCTCGGGCCGGGCGATGGAGAGCCTGGCCAGTTCGTCCTCGACGAGGGCGCGCAGGCGTTCGCCGCCCGCGGTGGGCACCGCGCCGGAGAGGACCACCAGCTGGGGGTCGACGACGGCGACGATCGCGGCCAGTCCGACGGCGAGCCGGCCGGCCAGTTCGACGAGGAAGGCGTCGCCGGCGCCCGGGGTCTCCAGGGCCTTGGCGATCGAGTCCTCGGCGGTGGGCGCGCCGAGCCCGTGCTCGCGGGCCAGGGTCCGGACGGCGGGTGTGCCGACCAGCTCCTGGAACCCGCCGAACTTGCGGCGGCGCACGTCCCGCGCGACCGGCGAGCCGGGCACCGGCATGTAGCCGACCTCCCCGGCGCCGCCGGTGAAGCCGCGGTGCAGCCGGCCGGCGATGACGATCGCGGCGCCGGTGCCCGCACCGGCCCAGAGCAGGACGAAGTCCTCGGAGCCCCGCGCCGCGCCGGAGGCCTGTTCGGCGACGGCGGCGAGGTTCACGTCGTTCTCGATCGACACGGGCGCGCCGATCGCCTCGGACAGCTCCTCGACCAGCCGCGGCGAGTGCCAGCCGGGCAGGTGGGAGGCGTAGCGCAGCTTGCCGGTGACCGGGTCGGGGGCGCCGCCGACGCCGATCGCGGCGGTGCGCAGGCTGCCCGCGGCCAGCCCGGCGGCGCGGACGGTCTCGGCGACGGCGGCGGCGACCTTGGCGACGGTCTCGGCGGCCGGCACGCCCTTGGTCGGCACGGCGTGCTCGGCCAGCGTGGAGCCGGTGATGTCGGCGACGGCGACTCTGATCTCGCTGTTGGTGACGTCCAGTCCGGCGACGTGGCCGGCGGCCGGATTCACCTCGTACAGCTGCGCGTTGGGGCCGGGGCCGCCGGCGGTGGTGCCGACCGGCAGGACCAGTCCGGCCGCCTCCAGGCGGGCCAGCAGCTGGGAGGCGGTGGGCTTGGAGAGGCCGGTCAGGGTGCCGATCTGGGTGCGGGAGAGCGGTCCGTTCTCCAGCAGCAGTTCGAGGGCGGCGCGGTCGTTGATGGCGCGCAGCAGGCTGGGGGTGCCGGCGAGGGGGGCCTTGGCGGTGGTCTTGGTCACGCGCGAAATCCTCCTCTTCCGGCTGGTGGGGGGAGCGACGAGGGTGAACCCTCGGGTTCGGGGAGCCGAACTGTTAGGAAAGTTTCCAGTCGCTTGGGAAGGACCGTACGGGCCCCGTCAGCGGGGTGTCAATGGTCCGTGGCCCGGAGGATGCCGAAGCGTTACCGGGCAGCACGAAGCCCCGTTTCCCAAGGGTCTTGGGAAACGGGGCTTCGTGCTGCCGGGCCTGGAAGTCCTACGGCTTGGCGAGGTCGTCGGCCGGCCTCGGCGCCGGTATCGGTTCGGTCGCCCGGTACCGGGGCGAGGTCGGGTCGGACAGCGCGGACGGCGGCGCCGACTCGGTCGCGGGGGAGATCACCACCCCGGTGGCCGGGGCCGTCGTCGCCGCGGCGGCCACCGGCGCGGCCTCCTCCTTGACCTTGATCCCGGCCTGGTCGAAGGCCGTCTTCAGGCGCTGGCGCAGCGCCCGGGACACGGCCGGCGCCTTGCCCGGCGCGGTCCGCGCCTCGATCCGTACCATCACCGAGTCCGCCGCGACCGACTCCACGCCCAGGATCGACACCGGTGCCCAGACCAGCTCGTCGTACGGCGACTCCTTGGACAGCGCCTCGGCCGTCTCCTGGATCAGGTCCTCGACCCGCAGCAGGTCCTCCTTGTACCCGACCTGCACGTCCACCGAGGCGGTCGACCAGCCCTGGCTCATGTTGGCGATCCGCTTCACCTCGCCGTTGCGGATGTACCAGATCTCGCCGTTGGCCCCGCGCAGCTTGGTCACCCGCAGGCCGACCTCCAGCACCGTGCCGGCGGCCACCCCGGTGTCGATCTCGTCGCCGACGCCGTACTGGTCCTCCATGATCATGAAGACCCCGGAGAGGAAGTCCGTCACCAGGTTGCGGGCGCCGAAACCGATCGCCACACCGGCCACACCGGCGCTGGCCAGCAGCGGCGCCAGGTTCACGCCCAGCGCGGACAGCACCATCAGCGCGGCCGTGCCCAGGATGGAGAACGACGCCACGCTGCGCAGCACCGAGCCGATCGCCTCCGACCGCTGCTGGCGCCGCTCCGGGTTCACCACCCCGGTGTTGGCCAGCAGCCCGCCGAGCCGGCTCTCCTCGTGGTGGTCGTGCGAGCGCGCCATCCGTGTGATCAGCTGGGTGATCAGCTTGCGCACCACGGCGCGCAGCACCAGTGCCAGCAGCACGATGAAGACGATCCGCACCCCGCCGGCCAGCCAGCCCTGCCAGTGCGTGTCGAACCAGCTGGCGGCCTGCTTGGTGGTGTCGCTGACCTCCTGCGCGCTGGTCGGGATTCTCAGGTCCAGCTGCGGCAGCTGCGGCGCGGTCGGGCTGGGCGCCGGTGTCGGAGTGGAGAGCGTCGAGGACGCGTCGGCGATACCGGTGGCGCCGGAGCGGAACACGTGCGGGCCTTCCTGCAAGGGGGCGTGGCGGGCCCGCGCCGCGGCACGCGGCCCGCGGACCGTCCGCCTCAGCCTAACCGGCGCCGAACACCCGACCGGACACGCCGAAGGGCGTACGGAGCAACGCGAACGCCCCGTCAGCGCACCGGTGCGCTCCCCCGGACGACGGGGTCGGCCGCTGCTCCGACCGGCCGAGCGCTCCCCCGGGAGGGCCACGGGCGGCACCCCGAGGGCACCCGGGTGCAACCCGACCTTCCCCAGGGCATACCGGCTATGACAGAAGCCACACCGGAAGTTCACACCAGGTCCGTTACACAGGAGTGGTGGCGCCGTACAAAGGCGTAAGGCGACACTGGGGGAGATCGCGCACCAGTTGTGCGATCCAACCGCTCGTCCCGGCGCGAGCCACGCGCCGCAGGCGTCCAAGGAGGCATCCGTGCCGCATGTCCTGGTCCTCAACGCGTCCTACGAGCCACTCGGCGTCGTATCGATGCGCCGCGCACTCATCCTGGTCCTCAACCACAAGGCGGTCAGCCTGGAGGACTCGGAAGTCACTCTGCACAGCGCCACCAGCGCCCTTCCGGCGCCGTCCGTCGTCCGCCTGACCCGCTTCGTCCGGGTCCCGTTCTGCGGGCCCGTCCCGCTCACCCGCCGGGCGCTGTTCGCCCGTGACCACGGCCGCTGCGTCTACTGCGGGGCCGCCGCCACCAGCGTCGACCACGTCATCCCGCGCAGCCGGGGCGGCCAGCACCGGTGGGACAACGTGGTGGCGGCCTGCCGCCGCTGCAACCACACCAAGGCCGACCGCCACCTCACCGAACTCGGCTGGCGGATGAAGCGCCCACCGGCCCCGCCCAGCGGCCTCGCCTGGCGGATCATCGGCACCGGCATCAAGGACCCGCGCTGGCGCCCCTACCTGGAGCCGTACGGCGGCTCCGACCAGTTGCGCGCCCCGCAGTGGGGCGAGTACGAGCACCTCGACCATACCGAGCAGGGCCTCCCCGTCCCGCTCGGCCGGGCGCACTCGGCCCACTCCGCCCCCGTCCGCCGCGGTGAGCAGCCCGAACCGCTCTCCGCCTGACCCCGCTCCACAAGGGCCAGCCCGTCATATCGTCGGTACGCCTCATGGGCCGCCGCGCCCCCCACCGGGGAGCACGGCGGCCCGCCGCGTTGTCCGGTGGGGAGCGCGGCGACTACTTCTTCGGCGGCGCTGTCCCGCCCGTCGTGCCGCCTGTCGTACCGCCCGGAGTCCCGCCCGCCGGGGGCGTGGCCGGGGCGCTCGGAGCGGTCGGGGCCGTGGTCGGGGCCGTGGGCGCGGTGGTGGCGCCGCCGTCCGGCTGGGCCGGGGGGACGGTCGGCGGCTGCGGCGGGGCGGGCGGGGTGACGGCGTACAGCTCGACGCCCCACAGCGAGTAGCCGTACTTGTTGGCCCGGGCCACGCCCTGCACCCGGAGGAACCGGGCGCCCGGCGCGTCGAAGCGCACGGTCTCGTCGCCGCCCCTGCCGTTGTCCACCGTCGCCGCGTCGGTCCAGGTGGTGCCGTCCGCCGAGACCTGGAGCCGGTAGGCGGCGGCGTACGCGGCCTGCCAGTGCAGCACCGCAGCGCCCAGGTGGGTCGTCTGCGGCAGTTCCAGCTGCACCCAGGCGTCGTCCTTGGCGGGGGAGGACCAGCGGGTCTTCGGGTCACCGTCGGTGACCGCCGAGGCGGGGAAGTTCGGCGTCTCGTCGCCCGAGGAGGTGGCCTTCGCGTGGAGCGCCAGGTCCGGACCGCTGGTCGGCGGCACCACGTGCACCTGGAGTACCTGCTTCACGGTGGTGGCGCCGGCCACGAACTGCACCGGCACCTGGTACGTCCCGAACGGCGTCCCGGGATCGGCGCTGACCAGCAGCGGCACGCCGATGCGGCCGCCGCGCGGCACGGTCACCCCGGCCGCCGGGGTCACGGTCAGGCCCTTGGCCGCGGCCGGCACCTCGGTGCGCAGCTCGCCGGTGGTCCCCTCGGGGCGGCCGGCCTCGACGGTGGCCCGGGTCTGGGCGGGCGCGGCGGCGCCGGTCACCACGTCCAGGGTCGGGTCGGACAGGCTGAGCCGGGCCGCCGGGACGTCCGCGTACCAGGGGATCACCTGGTTGACCACCGGCGGGTCGCCGCCCGGCTTCCAGGTCAGCCGGAACGCGTCGGCGGCCTGCCCGCCGGCCGGCAGCTCGTTGTAGCCGGGCTGCACGGTGCCGATGTCCGTCCAGCCGCCGTCCGAGCGGCGCACCGAGACAGTGGCGGTGGCGTGCACGCCCGGGTCGGTGAGCACGGTGAGCCGGTCGAGCGGGCGGGCGGCGCCCAGCTCGACGGTGAGCGGCTCGTCCTGCGCGGTGGGCGGCTTGGCGGCCCGGTACGCGGTGTCCGGATTGCCGTCCAGCACTGCGGACGCCGAGGAGCCGGGCAGCGCGGCGGGGCCGCCGGTGACGCTGGCGGGGGCGTCGTCGGGCGCGGTGACGGTGAACTCGCGCACCGCGACGGCGGTCTTCTGGGCGGCGGTGGCCCGCAGCCGCACGGCCCGCACCACCGGGCCGGCCGGCAGCTTGGCGCTGACCGACTTCTGGTTCTTGACCACGGCGAGCTGCTTCCAGCCGCCCTCGCCGGTGCTGTACTCCAGCACGCCGTCGTGGAGGTAGTCGTCGACCGCGCTCCGGCCGTCCGGCCCGTTGCCCCAGGAGCCCATCAGCACGGTGACGGCGCCGACCGGGCGCCCGCCGCCGAGGTCGACGCCGACCGCGTCGCCGGGCTGCGGGGGAGCGGAGCTCCAGTAGAACGTGTCGGCCACGCCGTCGGTCATCAGCGCGGGCAGGTGGTCGTGCGCGGTGCCCATGGTGGTGGTCGGGGTGATCCCGCCGCCGGCCACCCCGGCCCAGTTGTCGGCGGCCTGGACGGCCCGCTCCAGGAACGGGCCGAGCACGTCCGCGCCGATCGTGGCCGGGCTCTGCGCGAGCTGCTCGCGCAGCCGGTTGAGCTCCACCCGGGCCTTCCAGGCGGCCGCGCCGTCGCCGCCGTGCTGGGCCAGCAGCATGTCCAGCGCGGACTGCCCGGCCAGCCCGTAGTCGTGCAGCGGGGCGAGCCAGGGCGCGGCCTCGGCGGCGAGCTGGGCGGTGGCCTGGGTGCCGGCGAGGGTCTGCTGGGCGGTGGCCATCGCGGCGAAGGCGTCCCGCAGGGGCGCGGCGGCCTCTATCAGCTTGGCGAGGTCCGACGCGGTGCCCGAGGTGGGCTCGGCGGCGGCCCAGAACCGGTCGAGCAGCGGCGTCAGGTAGCCGGACTCCTGCTTGGACAGCGGCGAGGAGGAGCTGTTGCCGGCCAGTGCGGTGACCGCGGACAGGGCGGTGCCGGCGGGCGTGCTGCCGGCGCCGGTCGGGCCGGCGAGCGAGCGCACCGCGGCCTGCCAGGAGTCCTCCGGCCGGTAGCCGGCCGGGTTCCAGGCGAAGTCGCCGGCCGTGGCGAGGGCGATCCGGGAGGCCACCGGCTGCTGCATGGCACCGGTGAGCATCACCGCCGAGCGGGTGGCCACCTCCGGTTCGCGCCCGGTGTAGGCGCCGAGGAAGAGCCGGTCCGGGCTGGCGTCGTTGACCGGGTAGTTGTCCATGGTGACCAGCGGGTGGCCGTACAGGTCGCCGGTCTCGGCGGCCTGGGCGCCGGTGATCTTCTCCGGGATCACCCCGCCCCCGCTCCAGGCCACCTGCACGCCGTCCGGCAGCGCCGCGGCCAGCGCCTTGCGGTACGGCGTGACGCCCTGCTTGTGGTACTCGGTGGGCACGACGGACAGCGGCGCCAGGCCCGGGTTGCGCGCGATCAGCCGGTCCCGCACCTTGGTCACCAGCGCGGCCTGCGCCTTGGCGGCCGCAGCCGGGCCGGTGCCGTACGTGTCGCGGTCGTCGCCGCAGTGCCACTCGTCGTAGCTGACGTCCAGGAACTGGAGCTGGAAGGCGGTGAAGCCGAGCTTGCGCAGCCCGTCCAGCTTGGCCACCAGCGCGTCCACGTCCTTGCCGGAGCTGAAGCAGAGGGACTGCCCCGGGTCGATCGCGTAGCCGAGCGTGACGTGGTCGCGCCGGGCCCGGCCGCCCAGTTCGCGCAGCTCGTCGGCCTGGGCGGCGGGGTAGGCGTCGCGCCAGCGGGAGAGCCGGAACGGGTCGTCACCGGGGGCGTAGAGGTAGAAGTTCTGCTTGGAGCGGCCGAGGAAGTCCACCTGGTCGAGCCGCTGCTGCGCCGTCCACGGGCTGCCGTAGAACGCCTCCGCGGTGCCGCGCACCGGCGCGCCGCTCGGCCAGTCCCGCAGCGTGATCCCGGGCAGGCCCAGCCCGGCGGCGCCCGGCGCCTGCCCCTGCCCGGCCGGGACGGCGGCGAGCAGCTGGCGCAGGCTCTGCGCGGCGTAGAAGGTGCCCGTCGCGTCCGCGCCCGCCAGCACCACCGCGCCGTACGTCCCGCCGCCCTGGGCCGGCAGCTGACCGACCGACAGCACGTACCCGCCGGCCGGCATGCCCGCGGTCGAGGGGGCGGCGCCGTCCTTGCCGCCGGCCGCGGCGGACAGCGCGCGCAGCGCCCGGTCCGTCCCGCCGCCGGCGGCCTCGGCCGGTCCGCCGACGTACACCACCAGCGACCCGGCGGCCGGCGCGTCGGCGTCCGGCTCCGGGGTGACGGTCGTCGCCCCGGCGACCTCCAGCACCTCCCGGACGGCGTCCAACGCCCCGAGGTCCGCGTCCGGCGCCGGCACCAGCGTCACCGCGGCCGGCACCGCGACCGGCTTGCCGGCCACCGTCTGCTCCTGCGGCCGCGGGAACACCTGCGGGTTCGTCATGCTCCCCAGCGGCGTCTGCGGCGCGCTGCTCACCACGTCCGGCCCCGCCGACGCCGCGTACGCCGCCGACGGCATCGGCCCGGCCAGCAGCCCGCCGACCACCGCCGCCGCCGCGACCCCCGCCGCGATCTGCAGGGTCCGCCGCCCCGGCCGCCCCGCCGCCCGCCGGGCCCGCTCCGCCCGCACCGACGCCAGCAGCGGTTCCGTCCCCTTGAGGCCGGCGATCAGCCGGTCCGCCGTCCTGGGCGCCAGTTGACGGCACGTCCGTGCCGTGGCCCGCCGCGCCGCCAGCGCCGCCGGGTGGTACAGCACCTCCCGCAACGCCGCACTCCGCTCCAACCGCTGCCGCAGCCGCTGCCCGGCCACAACGGACACTCGGGCTTCCACAGGAGCCTCCTCGCCAGGCCTGGACCACATCGCCGCAACCCCACCAGCTACCCAACCCGGTGTCAACGCGGCCGCCCGCTATGCCGGGTCTGCCCCGGTTCGAGCATTCGGTCCGGGGTCGCGGCAGCCCCCGGCCGCCAGGCCGATCCGCCCACGCGGTCGTGTCGCGCAGCGTCGTCGGGCCGTCACCCGGGTAGGACTGTGGTCGTCCTGACCAGGCGTTGCCGAGACATCGCAGGAGCCGCGAGTGGCCGCTTATCTCGACCGTGACGGAGCCGACGGGCTGAGGGTGCCGACGCAGGACGCGCCGCCGCCACCGCCCGAACTGGTGGCGCTGGCGCAGGCGTACGGGGTGGACACCCGGTACCCCGGGCCGGGGGGTGTGACCGTGGGGGCGCGCACGCTGGTCGCGGTGCTGGGGGCCCTGGGGGTGGCGGCGGGGACGCCGGAGCAGGCGCGCGAGGCGCTGGAGCGTCACCGGGCCGCGCAGCAGGCCCGGTTGCTGCCGCCCTGCGTGGTGGTCCGTCAAGGGCGTCGGACGGCACTGGACGTGCCGGCCGACGCGCGGCTGCACGTGGAGCTGGAGGACGGCGGGGTGTGGGAGCTGCCGCGCGGCCACTCGCACTGGCTGCCGCCGGACCTGCCGCTGGGGCGGCACACGCTCAGGGCGGAGAGCGGCGAGGGCAAGGCCCAGGCGGCGCTGATCGTCGCACCGGAGAAGCTGCCCCCGCTGCCCGGCTACAGCTGGGGCTTCCTCGCCCAGCTGTACTCCGTCCTGTCCGACCGCTCCTGGGGCATGGGCGACCTCGGCGACCTCGCCGAGCTGGCCCGGTGGGCGGGCGCCGGCCTCGGCGCGGGCTTCGTCCAGATCAACCCGCTGCACCAGGCGCTGACCGCCGCCCCCGCAGCCCCCACCGACCCGTCCCCCTACCGCCCCTCCTCCCGCCGCTTCGCCGATCCGGTGCACCTGCGGGTCGAGGCCGTCCCCGAGTACGCCTATCTGACGGGTGACCAGCGCGCCGAGGCGGAGGAGCTGGGCCGCCGGGCCGCCCGGCTGCGCGACGAGGTGCTGGGGCACGACGGCCTGATCGACCGGGACGCCGTCTGGGCGCTCAAGCGCGAGGCGCTGGAACTGCTGCACGAGGTGCCGCGCGGCCCCGGCCGCCAGGCCGCGTACGAGGCCTACCAGCGCCGCGAGGGCGACTGGCTGCGCCGGAACGCACTGTGGAACGCGCTCGCCGAGGTGCACGGCGCCGACTGGCACGGCTGGCCGAAGGGGCTGCGTCACCCGGACGGCCCACAGGTGGGTCGCGCCTCCCGGGAGCTCGCCGACCGGGTCGAGTTCCACCGCTGGCTCGCCTGGCAGGTCGACCAGCAGCTCGCCGAGGCCCAGGGCGCGGCCCGGCAGGCCGGCATGCCGGTGGGCCTGATCCACGACCTGGCCGTCGGCGCCCACCCGGACGGCGCGGACGCCTGGGCGCTCCAGGACGTGCTGGCCGGCGGCATCTCCGTCGGCGCCCCGCCGGACGCCTTCAACGCCCACGGCCAGGACTGGGGCCTGCCGCCCTGGCGCCCGGACGCGCTGGCGGCGGCCGGCTACACCCCGTACGCGGAGCTGCTGCGCGCGGCGGCCCGACACGCGGGCGCGGTCCGGATCGACCACGTGATGGGCCTGTTCCGGCTCTGGTGGGTGCCGGACGGCCACCCGCCGACCGAGGGTGCGTACGTGCGCTACGACGCCGAGGCGATGCTCGGCGTGCTGGCCCTGGAGGCGCACCGGGCGGGGACGGCGGTGATCGGCGAAGACCTGGGCACGGTGGAGCCGGGCGTCCGGGAGGAGCTGGCGGCGCGCGGGATCCTCGGCACCTCCGTGCTCTGGTTCGAGCGGGACTGGCAGGCGGCGGGGGAGATCCTCGCCCCGGACCGCTGGCGCCCGGGCTGCCTGGCCACCCTCACCACCCACGACCTGCCGAGCACCGCCGCCCGGCTCTCCGGCGAGCACGTCGAACTGCGGCACCGGCTCGGGCTGCTGGCCCGTCCGCTGGGCGAGGAGCAGGAGGAGGCGGTGGCCGAGCTGGCGGACTGGCGGGCCGAGCTGACCGCGCGGGGGCTGCTCGCGCCGGGCGAGCCGCTGTCGATGCCGGTGCTGTACCGCTTCCTGCGCGCGACCCCGGCGGAGCTGGTCGGCGTCTGGCTGCCGGACCTGGTCGGCGATCCGCGCCCGCAGAACCTGCCCGGCACCTGGGACCAGTACCCGAACTGGCGCCTGCCGGTCGCCGACGGCGCCGGCGACCCGGTCACCCTCGACCGCCTGGCCGCCACCCCGGCCGCCCGCCTGCTCGCCCACCTGCTGGCCCCGCCCGGCGCCCACCCCGCCGTCTGACCTCGCCGTCCGCCCCCGGCACCTGATCCCGCCGCCTGACCCCGGCACTGCGGACGGCTCCCTTCCGGAAGGCCGACCCCGACGCGCGGGGGGTCATAAGCGGCGGGTAAGTTGGAAACGTGGACAAGAGGAACGCTTTGCGAGCCGGCGCGGTCTCCGCAACGGTCACGCTGATGATGCTGCTGTCGTCGCCCGCCATGGCCCTCACCAGGGACGACGGCGACGACCCGGGTCCTGGCCTGAGCGTCGGCCAGACCATCGGCCTGTACGTGCTGATCCCGATCGCCGCCTTCGTGATCATCGCCGCCCTCGCGGGCCTGCCGTACGGCAAGGGCAAGGGCAAGAAGAAGTAACCACCGCGTCCACCAGGACCTGCACGACCCCGAAGGGGCACCGGAGATCTCCGGTGCCCCTTCAGGCGTTCCAGCACCTTGACGGCGCCCGACGGCGCCCCAACGGAGCCCCGTCGGCGCCCAACGGAGCCCCGTCGGCGCCCGACGGGACCCCGACCGGGGCCCCGACGGGCGCCTCAGCAGGTCAGCGGCCGGCGCCCGCCGCCCGGTCGACCGCCTGGGCCTTGAGCGCGCGCTCGATCCCGGCCCGGGCCTCGACGACCTGGCGCCGCAGCGCCGGTGCCGGCTCGGCCTCGGTCAGCCACGCGTCGGTCGCGTCCACGGTGGCCTGCGTGACCTGCAGCGCCGGGTACAGCCCGCCGATGATCTGCTGCGAGATCTCGTGGCTGCGGGTCTCCCAGACCTCCTTGACGGCGGCGAAGTACTTGGCCGCGTACGGCGCGAGCAGCTCGCGCTGGTCGGACTGCTGGAAGCCCGCGATGGTCGCTTCCTGGACGTAGTTGGTGAGGGTGTCCGACTCGACGACGGCGGTCCAGGCCTCGGCCTTGGCCTCGGCGGTGGGCCGGGCGGCGCGGCAGGTGGCGGCGTGCTCCTGGCCGGCCGCGGTGTTGTCGCGGGCCAGCTCGGCCGTCACGGCGGCCTCGTCGGCGCGCCCGGTGGCGCAGAGCCGGGTGAGCAGGGTCCAGCGCAGCTCGGTGTCGACGGCGAGGCCCTTGATCTCGGCGGTGCCGTCGAGCAGGTCGGCGAGCAGGCCGAGTTGCCCGTCGGTGCGGGCGACGGAGGCGAGGGTGCGGGCCCAGGAGAGCTGGTGGTCGCTGCCGGGCTCGGAGGAGCGCAGGTGCTCCTCGGCGGCGTCGGCCCACTGGGCGAGGCCCTGCTCGCGCCAGTCGGGGTCGGTGTAGGCGTCGAGGGCGAGCCGGACCTGGCGCTGCACGGACTGCACGACGCCGATGTCGCTCTCCCGCCCGATGCCGGAGAGGGCGAGCGCCAGGTAGTCGCGGGCGGCGAGTTCGCCGTCGCGGGTCATGTCCCAGGCGGAGGCCCAGCACAGGGCGCGCGGCAGCGACTCGGTGAAGCCGCCGAGGTGCTCGGTGACGACGGCCATCGAGTCCTCGTCGAGCCGGATCTTGGCGTAGGAGAGGTCGTCGTCGTTGAGCAGCACGACGGCCGGGCGGTGCCGGCCGACGAGCTCGGGCACCTCGGTGCGCGGGCCGTCGACGTCGAGCTCGATCCGGTCGGTGCGCACCAGCGCGCCGTCGGCGAGCTCGTACAGGCCGATGGCGATGCGGTGCGGGCGCAGCACGGCCTCGCCCTTGGCGCCGGCGGGCAGCGCGGGGGCCTCCTGGAGGACGGTGAAGGACTCGATCTCGCCGTCGGTGTTCAGCGTGATGGCGGGCCGCAGCACGTTGATGCCGGCGGTCTCCAGCCAGGCCTGGGACCAGGTCCGCAGGTCGCGGCCGCTGGCCTCCTCCAGGGCCCCGAGCAGGTCGGCGAGCCGGGTGTTGCCCCAGGCGTGGCGCTTGAAGTAGGTCTGCACGCCCTGGAAGAAGGCGTCCTGGCCGACGTACGCCACCAGCTGCTTGAGCACCGAGGCGCCCTTGGCGTAGGTGATGCCGTCGAAGTTGACCTGGACGTCCTCCAGGTCGTTGATGTCCGCCATGATGGGGTGGGTGGAGGGCAGTTGGTCCTGCCGGTAGGCCCAGGTCTTCATCTGGTTGGCGAACGTGGTCCAGGAGTTCGGCCACTTGGAGCCGGGGGCCTCGGCCTGGCAGACGGCCTCGGCGAAGGTGGCGAAGGACTCGTTGAGCCAGAGGTCGTTCCACCACTCCATGGTGACGAGGTCGCCGAACCACATGTGGGCGAGCTCGTGCAGGATCGTCGCCGCGCGGGCCTCGTAGGCGGCGTCGGTGACCTTGGAGCGGAACACGTACTGGTCGCGCAGGGTGACGGCGCCCGCGTTCTCCATCGCGCCGGCGTTGAACTCCGGGACGAACAGCTGGTCGTACTTGGCGAACGGGTAGGGGAAGTCGAACTTCTCCTGGAAGTAGTCGAAGCCCTGCTTGGTGACGGCGAAGATGTCCTCGGCGTCCAGGAACTCGCGCAGCGAGGGGCGGCAGTAGACGCCCAGCGGCACCTTCTGGTCGCCGTTCTCGTAGGTGTCGAAGACCCCGACGTAGGGGCCGGCGACGAGCGCGGTGATGTAGGTGGAGATCCGGCCGGTGGGCTCGAACGTCCAGACCTGCGCGGCGCCCTCGCCGACCGGGGTCGGGGTGGGCGAGTTGGAGACGACGACCCAGCCGGTGGGGGCGGTCACGGTGAACGCGAACGCGGCCTTCAGGTCGGGCTGTTCGAAGGAGGCGAAGACGCGGCGGGCGTCCGGCACCTCGAACTGGGTGTACAGGTAGGTCTCGCCGTCGACCGGGTCGACGAACCGGTGCAGGCCCTCACCGGTGTTGGTGTAGGCGCAGTTGGCGACGACGCGCAGCTCGTTCTCGGCGGCCAGGTTCGGCAGCGGGATCCGGCTGTCGGCGAAGCTCTCCGGGTCGAGCGGCGCGCCGTTGAGGGTGATCTCCTCGACGCTCGGCGCGACGAGGTCGATGAACGTGTCCGCGCCGGGGGTCGTGGCCGTGAACCGGACCACGGTGGTGGACCGGAAGGTGCCTCCTTCGCGGGCCGAACTCAGGTCGAGCTCGATGTCGTACGCGTCCACGTGGAGGAGGTCGGCCCGGGTGCGGGCCTCCTCGCGGGTCAGGTTGGTGCCGGGCACTCGCTGCACTCCTTCGTCAGGCTGATGGGGCGAATCCTCCCATGACCCAACGGACGGGCTCCCGGAATAATCACAGGCGGGGCGGGTCCGGACGGATCGCCCGTTCCCGCCCCGCCAGGACGGGCCCCGAGGGCCCGCGTTCGAGGAGTGCTCAGCCCCCAGCCGTCACTTCTTCCACTTGGTCAGCGGCGCGTCGGAGCTGCCGCGGCGGAAGGCGTACACCGCGCTGCCGTCGCTGGAGAGGACGTACTCGGACATGCTCATCCCGATGTCCAGGCCGTTGGGCATGGCCATGGTGCCGAGGTCGGTCATCGAGCCGTCGGCCGGCGAGAGCGTCACCAGCCGGGCGGGCTTGTTGTAGCCCTGGCTGACGATGGCGCGGACCTTGCCGTCCTTGTCGGTGCCGGACACCAGCCGGATGTCCTGGCTGGACGTGGCGCTGGCGGCGGACCAGATCCGCTTGCCGGTGGTCAGGTCGTACGCGTTGACGGCCGACTTGGCGCCGGTGATCTGGGCGTACAGGGTGGTGCCGCTGACCACGTTCTGGGTGTAGGCGTCGGACTGGCCGGACAGCCGCAGGCTGTCCGCGCCGGGCTCCTTGACCGACATCTGGTTGCCGGGCTTGTTGCTCTTGTCGAACGGCAGGATGTAGTCGCCGTTGGGGCCGCTGCTCATCAGCAGCACCAGCGGCTGGTCCTGGACGACCTTGTCGATCCGCTCGATGCTGCCGGTGAGGGTGATCGGCGTGCTGGCGGCCTTGCCGCTGTCGGCGTCCACGACGACCAGCTGCGACTTCGGGCCGGAGCCGCCGTAGCAGCGGTCGCTGACCGCGATCTGGCTGCCGGCCGCGCGGCCGTAGAGGCTGCAGTCCTTGTCGCGCGGCTGGAACTGCCAGGCCGCCGAGCCGTTGTCGATGTTCAGGCCGCCGACCACGTTGCCGCCGATGGCGACCACCTTGTCGGTGACGCTGAGCGTCGGCGAGGACATCCGGTCGGTGGAGACCTTGACGCTCCAGAGCAGCTTGCCCTGGCTGACGTCGACGGCGCCGATGGTGGAGCAGTCGCTGTCACCGGTGTTGAAGGAGACGGCGGCGATGTTCTTCGAGTTGGTCGAGTAGGAGGCGGTGCACACCTCCTTGCTGCCGGCCGGGACCGGGATGTTCCAGGCCTCCTTGCCGTCGGAGGTGTTGTACGCCCGGATGCCGGTGCTGTCGGCGCGCACCGCGACCTTGTCGCTGCCCCAGATGCCGAGCAGCTGCGAGCCGCTGTCCGCGGTGGCGGCCTTGGGGGCGTTCCAGGCGATGTTGTACCCGGCCCCGCCGGTGTTGCCACCGGTGCTGCTGCCGGTGGTGCCGTCGGCGGTCGGGGCGTTGGTGACGGTGCCTCCGGAGGTGGTGGTGCCACCGGACGTGGTGGTGCCGCCGGACGTGGCGTTCGGCGTGGGGTCGGGGTCGTTGCCCTTGAGGAGCACGACCAGCCCGGCGACGATGGCGATCGCCAGGACGCCGCCGATGATCCCGCCCCACAGCATCACGGGGTTGCGCTGCTTGGGCGCGGGGGGCACCGGCGCGCCCGGGTAGTACCCGGGCTGCTGCTGCGGGTATCCGTAGCCGGCGCCGTAGGCCTGCCCGCCGTCCGGCGCGCCGTAGGCGCCACCGGGCATCGGGTCGTACGGGCCGACCGGCGCACCGGCCGGCGGCGGCGGAGCCTGGCTGGGGAAGGCGGCCGCGGTCGGCGCGTACGGCTGGTAGCCGGCACCGGCACCGGCACCGGCACCGGCGGCGGGCGGCTGCGCGGGCGGAGCCGGCGGCTGGGCCGGCGGCGGCCCGGCGGGCGAGGCCGGGCGCGGGATCGCCGCGCCGTCGAGTTGTGTCATCTGGTCCGCCACGGCGGCCGGGTCCACGCCGCCGGGCGGGCGCCCGAACGAGACGCCCCGATTGTCCTGCGGGCTGCTGCCCGACGCTTCGCCTGCCCCCGGCGTAGGGTGATCCCCTGCCATCTGATTCCCCGTCATTCCTGGAAGCGTCCCCCTGCCGATACCGCCCCGCGGTCCGGGGGGACGCGTGAGATAGGGCACCATGCTAGTGGCGGGTGTTTTTCGGTCGAACCCAGGACTCCGCAGGCCCGTTTCCGTCCGTTCCCCCGCCGCTTCCGGGCCCGCCGCCACCGGCCCGCCGCCACCGGCCCCCGTCGTACCGCCCAGGTCCGATCCGCGCCGATCCACGGCACAGGCCCTACCCTTCAGGAGTTGAAGGGGACGTCCGGCGGAGGGGTCCCCGCCCTGGGAGGGTGGATCATGTCGACGGACACACCGGGCTCGCAGTCGTCCTTGCACCGGGCGAACCTGGAGCGGGTGCTGCGCGCGGTGCGGACGGCCGGTTCGCTGACCCAGGCCGAGATCGCCCGCGGCACCGGCCTGTCCGCGGCCACCGTCTCCAACATCGTGCGGGAGTTGAAGGAGAGCGGCACCGTCGTGGTCGCCGACACCTCCTCCGGCGGCCGGCGGGCGCGCAGCGTCTCGCTCAGCGGGGACGCGGGCATCGTGGTGGGCATCGACTTCGGCCACACCCACCTGCGGGTCGCGGTCGGCAACCTCGCGCACCGGGTGCTCGCCGAGGAGAGCGCCCCGATCGACGTGGACGTCTCCGCCGCGCAGGGCTTCGACCGGGCCGAGGCGATGGTGGAACGGCTGCTCCGGCAGGCCGGGTTCCGTCCGGAGAAGGTGATCGGCGTGGGCCTCGGCGTGCCCGGCCCGATCGACGTGGAGACCGGCGCGCTGGGCTCCACCGCGATCCTGCCCGGCTGGACGGGCATCGCCCCGGGCCGGGAGCTGGCCGAGCGGCTCGGCATGCCGGTGCACGTGGACAACGACGCCAACCTGGGCGCGCTCGGCGAACTGGTCTGGGGGGCCGGGCGGGGGCTGAGCGACCTCGCGTACATCAAGGTCGCCAGCGGGGTCGGCGCCGGACTGGTGGTCAACGGCCAGATCTACCGCGGGCCGGGCGGCACCGCCGGTGAGATCGGGCACATCACCCTGGACGAGGCCGGGCCGGTCTGCCGCTGCGGCAACCGCGGCTGCCTGGAGACCTTCGTGGGCTCCCGCTACCTGCTCTCCCTGCTGACCCCGACCCTCGGGCCGGACCTCACCCTGCCCCGGGTGGTCGAGCTGGCCCATCAGGGTGACCTCGGCTGCCGCCGGGTGATCGCCGACGCCGGCCGGCAGATCGGCACCGGCGTCGCGACCCTGTGCAACCTGCTCAACCCGCGCCGGGTGATCCTCGGTGGCGACCTCGCCGAGGCCGGTGAGCTGGTGCTCTCCCCGATCCGCGACTCGGTGGCCCGTTACGCCATCCCGAGCGCCGCCCGCCAGCTCTCGGTGGTCCCCGGCACACTGGGCGGCCGGGCCGAGGTGCTCGGCGCGCTGGCGCTGGTGATGAGCGAGATGGGGGAGTCCGGGGCGCTGGGGCGCGGCTGAGCCGCCGCGGCCCGGATCGCGCCCGAACATTCATTCGTCAATCCAGGGTGACGCGCGACCCCCGGGCCGACCTCCGGGAATGGCGGTAACGGGTCGGTGGCACCGGCCGCGCCGCTCGGTGTCCGGCAAGCGGACATTAGACTCGACCGGTCGGCACCGGCCGCGACCGCCGGCCCGCCGCCAGACCGGGCAGCGACGCCCGTCGGACCGCCCGCGGTCCGCGAACACTGAACGAGGAGGAACGGGTGGCCCTGCTGACCCGCATTCGGGGACCGCGTGATCTCGACCGGCTCACGCCGGGACAGCTGGCCGCACTGGCCCAGGAGATCCGGACCTTCCTGGTGACCGAGGTCGCCAAGACGGGCGGCCACCTCGGCCCCAACCTCGGCGTGGTGGAGCTCACCATCGCGCTGCACCGGGTCTTCGACTCGCCGCGCGACCGCATCCTCTTCGACACCGGCCACCAGAGCTACGTCCACAAGCTGCTCACCGGCCGCCAGGACTTCTCGATGCTGCGGATGAAGGGCGGCCTGTCCGGCTACCCGTCCCGCGCCGAGTCCGAGCACGACGTGATCGAGAACTCGCACGCCTCCACCGTGCTCTCCTACGCCGACGGCCTGGCCAAGGCCAACAAGATCCTCGGCAAGCCGGACCCGGTCGTCGCGGTCATCGGCGACGGCGCGCTCACCGGCGGCATGGCCTGGGAGGCGCTCAACAACATCGCCGACGCCAAGGACCGCCCGCTGGTCATCGTCGTCAACGACAACGAGCGCTCCTACTCGCCGACCATCGGCGGCCTGGCCAACCACCTCGCCACCCTGCGCACCACCCAGGGCTACGAGCGCTTCCTCTCCTGGGGCAAGGACGCGCTGCAGCGCACCCCAGTGGTCGGCCAGCAGCTGTTCGAGACGCTGCACGGCGCCAAGAAGGGCCTCAAGGACTTCATCGCCCCGCAGGGCATGTTCGAGGACCTCGGCATCAAGTACATCGGCCCGATCGACGGCCACGACCTGACCGCCCTGGAGTCCGCGCTGACCAAGGCGCGCGGCTTCGGCGGCCCGGTGATCGTGCACTGCCTCACCGAGAAGGGCCGCGGCTACCACGCCGCGGAGAACAACGACGAGGACCGCTTCCACGCGGTCGGCAAGATCCACCCGGAGACCGGCCTGCCGATCCAGAACGCCGGCGGCCGGAGCTGGACCTCGGTCTTCGCCGAGGAGATGGTCGCGCTCGGCCACGAGCGGGACGACATCGTCGGCATCACCGCCGCCATGCTCCACCCGGTCGGCCTCGCGCCCTTCGCCGAGGCCTTCCCGGACCGCATCTTCGACGTCGGCATCGCCGAGCAGCACGCCGTCACCAGCGCCGCCGGCCTGGCCACCAACGGGCTGCACCCGGTCTTCGCGGTCTACGCGACCTTCCTGAACCGGGCCTTCGACCAGGTCCTGATGGACGTCGCCCTGCACAAGCTGGGCGTCACCTTCGTGCTCGACCGGGCCGGCGTCACCGGCGACGACGGCGCCTCGCACAACGGCATGTGGGACATGTCGATGCTGCAGATCGTCCCGACCCTGCGGCTGGCCGCCCCGCGCGACGCCGACCAGGTCCGCGCCCAGCTGCGCGAGGCCGTCGAGGTCAAGGACGCCCCGACCGTGGTCCGCTACTCCAAGGGCACCGTCGGCCCGGCCGTCCCGGCGGTCGGCCGGATCGGCGGCATGGACGTGCTGCGCGCCGCCGAGGAGCCGGGCGGCACGCACCGCGCGGACGTGCTGGTCGTCTCGGTCGGCGCGATGGCCGCCACCAGCCTGGAGGTCGCGGACCTGCTGGCCGCCCAGGGCATCACCGCCACCGTGGTGGACCCGCGCTGGGTCAAGCCGGTGGACGCCGCCCTGCCGGGCCTGGCGGCCGAGCACCGGGTGGTCGTCACGATCGAGGACAACGGCCGGGTGGGCGGTGTCGGCGCCGCGGTGGCGCAGGCGCTGCGCGACGCGGACGTGGATCTGCCGGTGCGCGACTTCGGGATTCCGCAGGAGTTCCTGGACCACGCGAGCCGGAACGAGATCCTGGCCGAGATCGGCCTGAACGCCCCGGACATCGCCCGAAAGGTGACGGCCCTGGTCGCCAGCCTGGACGCGGCTCGGGTCGAGGCCTGAGAACGGGCCCGGAACGCGTTCCACCGACGACTGTTCGTCGTAACCCTGTAACAGTTCGTCACGAAACAAGCTGACAATCGCACCGAAAGGCGGGACCGGCGCCGCCCGCGCCGATCCCGCCCGGTAGGTTGTCATCCGTGCCCACCCCCACCCGCTTCCGCCTCGCCGGACTGGCCGAGCGCCTGCCCGAGCGCGTCCGTACCCATGTGCAGACCGGGTACTGGACGAGGCTGGTGCCGGTGCTCGCGCTGGTCGCACTGCTCACCCACATCCCGTCCTTCGCCCGGCCCGTCTGGAGCCCCGACGAGGGGTTCCTGGCCACCCAGGCCCGGATGCTGGCCGACGGCGGAGTGCTGTACGACACCGTGGTGGACCGCAAGCCGCCGTTGCTCCCCTGGCTCTACCAGGCCTGCTTCACGATCTTCGGCTCCGCCTCGCTGTGGCCGCTGCGCACCCTGGCGGTGGGCGCCCACCTGGTCACCGCGATCCTGCTGGCGTCCATCGCCCGCGGCCGCTGGGGCAACCGGGCCGGGGCCGGCGCGGGACTGCTCTACCTGCTGGTCTCCATCGGGCTCTCCCCGGAGGACACCCAGGCGGCGACCTTCGAGGTCTTCATGCTGCCCGCCATGGTGGCCGCGTTCCGGTACGCCGAGCGCCGTCGCTGGCTGGCCGCGGGCATCGCGGTGGCGCTCTGCTCGCTGACCAAGCAGACCGGCGGCGCGGTGCTGCTACCGGTGCTCTGGATGCTGTTCCAGGACGCCCGCCGGCGCGGGGTGCGCTGGCCGCCCGCCCTGTTCAAGATCGGCTTCGGCTTCATCCTGCCGATAGCGCTGGTCGCGGTCATCCTGACCAAGCCCAAGGGCTTCCTGTTCTGGGTGGTCACCGGCAGCGGGGACTACGCCTCCTTCGGCGGCGCGTGGCTCCAGATGATCGGCCGCGCGCTCGGCAACTCGGCCATCCTGGTCGCGGCCGGGCTGGGCTTCCTGCTCCCGGTCGGGCGCCGGCTCTGGCTCAAGCACCGCCACCGGCCGCTGCCCGTCGCCGGGGAGGAGCACGGCTCCACCGGGGACCTGTGGGTCTGGCTGGCCTCCTCGGTCGTCGCGGTCAGCGTGGGCTTCCACTTCTTCGGCCACTACTACCTGCAGCTGATCCCCCCGCTGGTGCTGCTGGGCACCGGGGCGGTGGCCACCTCGGCGGTCCGCTGGAAGCCCGTCCTGGTGTACACCACGGTCGCCTCGACGGTCTTCTGGGCGCTGGCCCTGGCCTGGCCGGGGGAGCGGCTCAACCGCACCACCGAGGTCGCCACCGCGGTCGCCGCCCAGACCACCCCCAAGGACACCGTCCTGGTCTGGGGCATGCACCCCGAGCTGTACTGGCTGGCCGACCGCAAGCCCGCCACCCGCTACCTGACCGCCGGCTTCCTGACCAACTACAGCGGCGGCAAGGACGGCAACGCCAACGTGGGCGAGCAGTTCAGCGTCAGCAACGCCTGGCAGACCTTCGACAAGGAGCTCGCCGACAACCTGCCCGAGGTCGTGGTGGACGACTCCGGCATCGCCCCGTACCAGCCGGTGCTGGTCCCGCGGATCGAGAACCTGCTGGACACCCACTACGAGATGGTCGGCGTCTTCGCCGACACCGTGGTCTACCGCCTCAAGAAGAGCTGACCACCCCCCCCCGCACACGCCGGAGCCCCGGTGACCGTCCGGCGGTTTCTAGGGGTCGTTGCAACACGTGGTCGGTTTGATCAGGCCGCGAGCAGTTTATGCAGGCGCTCGGCTGGGGTTTCCCAGTCGAGCGTT